>NZ_AQXT01000002.1:3000000-3273989 GCF_000376805.1 Henriciella marina DSM 19595
ATCAGATAACCGATGATCTCTCATTCGGCGTCGGTCTCAACGCGCAATACATCGATGCCCGCCTGACGAGCGCGATTGATTTCGGTGCTGTATGTCTGAACCGGGCCGGGCCTGCGACCTGCGCGCCAGCCGGCCTGGTCCCGCAAGCGTCAGACGGTCTGGTAGAGATCGAAGGCGATGACTGGAGCTTTGGCTGGAATGTGGGCCTTGCATGGGCACCTCACCCAGACTGGCTCATAGGTCTGCACCATCGCTCCTCCATCGACCAGAGACTTGAGGGCGACGCGGATTTTACCGTCCCTGCCATGGCAAGCTTCCTGACAGCCAGCGGCGCCTTCACCGACACGTCGGGCCGTGCCGCCCTCGATCTTCCGGGAACCACAGAACTCGGTATTCGCTGGCAGGCGAGCGAACGCGCAACGCTCTACGCCAGCGCACAATGGACCGAATGGTCCAGCATTGAGGAGCTCCGGGTCGATCTCGAGAATCCGGTCCAGCCGGATTCGGTCGAAGAGCTCAATTACGAGGATGCAGGCCGCTATGGGATCGGGGGCGATTATCAGATTTCCGATCAGTGGACCGTCCGCGCTGGCTATGCGTTCGATGAAAGCCCTGCCCCTGCGGAATTCCGCACCGCGCGCATCCCTGACAATGACCGCCACATCATCGCTGTCGGGACGACCTGGAGCCCAACGCCGGAGTGGGATGTTGATGCCGCCTACAACCGTGTGAGCATTGAGGATGCCGACTTCGACCGCACGGGCGAGTTCCGTGACCGCGTCATCGGCACGTTTAGCGGACATGCAGACGTATTTTCGCTGAGTGCGACGCGCCGCTTCTAGGTAACCCAGTAATTCTGGGCATAGTAATTCAAGTCATGAGGTTCGAGATTGAAGCGATTGCCGCGAAGCCGACGGCGAGGGCCATTGTCGAGCTCCAACGCGGGGGCCGAGGAGCGTCGCCTTCCGGCACAAGGTCTTCAATAGTCGTCGCCACCAGAAGACCGGCAATTGCAGCAAGACATATGCCCTGAACTTCCGGTGGCGTACCTCTCAGGAGCAAGTAGCCCAGGGCGGCGCTGAGAAAGATCGGCAATGTGATGACTGTCCCCGCGATCAGCCGTGTCCGGCGCGAGACATTCCGTTTGCGCAGATTGGCGCTGGCGGCAAAACCACCGGGCAAGTTAGCGACAAGCTGTGCGCCAGCCAGGAAGACGCCGAGTTCCAGCGATGCCGCCGAGCCTGCACCGGTAATCAGACCGTCGCTAACGAGGTCTGCCATGATCGCAGCATAGACCATCCAGGCACTGGTCGTGCCGCCGGCGCGTTTGGAAAATCCGTTGACAGCCTTGGCCATCCCGAGAGACGCGATTGCGCCACCGATAAAGGCAAGGGCGATGCCCCACATCACCATCGAATCCATGGCGCGGGGCATGAGCTCGACCGACACGATTGCGATCGCGATCCCGGCTGCGCCATGCAGCAGCGCCCCGTTCACCCAGCGCGGCGGTCGCATCATCTCGGCCAGGAGTACGCCGCCAATATTCCCGAGTGCCGGGAGGGCGGCAAAGGCCAGAACGCGCATGAATTCGCTCAAACTATCATCTCAGGGATGGACAGCCCGGCAGGATCAGCCCGGCGAGGCCACTTGCCAGAACAGCGAACAGGGAGAGGCCGAGCAGGTAGTTAGTCACCGAATGAAGGAAGACCGGAACATCGTCATCAAATGGTGGGTCTGGCTGCACCAGTTTCCGGGCCATGATGAAAACGAGGACCAAGGCAAGGCATGCAACGAGCGTGGCGATGATGATGCCCCATCTTATCGGCGCGGTGCCGAGCCCGCCCGCCGCGCAGGCGACATGCTGGCCGCCATATACCACGCCGAAATGCAGCGCCCAGACCAGAGGTCCGGACATACTGGTCAGTGTGAGGCGGATAAATTGGGTGTCGCTTGGCGGCTTGCTCATGGGCCGCCTCCCATGATGTGCGGGAAGCCGTGGATGAGCAGAAGCCCGACCAGCGCCTGCCCGACCACATAATAGAGCAGCAGCGTCGTATTCTCGAGGCTGGCCCAGCGAACCTGGTCGAGGAGGCCTGCCACATGACGGGCCGCGCAGAACAGTGACATGATGCTTATCGCCACAATGATCTGGGCCGAGACGATACCGGCCATAAAGACCATCGCGCCATAGCTGGTCTCTGTCGGACGCAGGCCGTTCGACCAGTGACCGTAGAGTTCGGCCGTTATGCCTGCAATGGCGAGGGCGGCGGAGACGAGAATGAGGACCGGAACGACGAGCCGGCGCTCGCCCGGCTCGGGCAGAGCCGACTTTGCCAGCCGCATGACGATGGCCGAAGCGATGAGGAGTCCCGCAGTGGCGAGCGGCCATGAGAGGGGAGGCAGGAAGGCGCGCCCGGCCTGCCAGACTTCGGGCGAGACCGTCCACAGATAGAGGTAGGAAAAGACGTAGGAAAGGAAGATAGATCCGGCGACGATCATCAGCACGATCATCGCCCACCAGCCATGCGCCATCGGGCCGGTGACATAGACAGGCAGCTTGTAACCGCCACCAATGTCGACCGGGCCTTTGTCCGGTCCCTTGTCGGTATTCCAGACCCAGACCAGGCAGGAGACAATGGCAATCACCGCGCAGATGATGGCCGGTATGACCACCTTGACGGTCAGCAGCAGGAAGCAGGCGGCGGTAAAGACGGCGGCGGCGACATGCATCCAGCCGGGGCCAGGCATCTGGATCACATATTGAGGCCGTGCATGCACTGGCGATGTGACGATGGTCTCGCGCCCACCGGTTGGGGCGTTGGGCAGGTACTGCTCGCCTGCGGCTACCGAGCGAGGGAGGTCAGGATCGTCCCAGAGCGGGTAGCGGCTGTAGACGTGTGGGATCGAGCGGGTCGAGTAGACGTCCTGTGGCAGGAATTCGAGCGTGCCGGCCCCCCATGGATTGTCTTTCCCGCCTTCGCCAACGCGGAAGTTTCTGATGAGATCGATGATGAAGACGAGCACTCCGGCCGCGATCATGAAGGCGCCGATGGTCGATATCAGGTTGAGCGGGCCCCAGCCCATGACGTCGGAATAGGTCCATATTCGTCGGGGCATGCCCATCAGGCCTGTGAAATGCATCGGGAAGAAGGAGACGTTGAAGCCGATGAACATCAGCCAGAAGGTGATCTTGCCGAGACGTTCCGACAGCTGTTTCTTCGCGATGATGGGAACCCAGTAATAGAAGGTCGCAAACAGCGGAAAGACCATGCCCCCGATCATCACATAATGCATGTGCGCGACGATGAAGTATGTGTCATGCGCCTGCCAGTTGAACGGTACCATCGCGACCATCACGCCGGTCAGTCCACCGATCAGGAAAATGAACAACATCCCGACAACGAATAAGGTCGGCACGTTGAATTCGAGTTTTCGGTCAGACGAAGCAAAGGTCGCAATCCAGGAAAAAAACTGGATGCCGGACGGGATGGCCACAGCTATGCTGGCCGCAGAGAAGAAAGCCATCGACAGGGCCGGAATGCCCGTCGTGAACATATGATGGACCCAGAGGCCGAAACTGAAAAACCCGGTTGCGATCAGGGCGACCGTGATAAGATTGTAGCCGATGAGCGGTTTGCGCGCCGCTGTCGGCACAATCATAGAGACGAGACCGGCCGCTGGCAGGAAGATGATGTAAACTTCGGGATGACCGAAGAACCAGAACAAATGCTGCCATAGCAGCGGGTCGCCGCCCAACTCTGCGGAAAAGAAGGGCCAGCCAAAGGCCCGTTCGATCTCCAGCAGCATGGTGGCAAGGATCACCGCCGGAAAGGCGACCATGATCATCCCGGCAAAGATCAGCATGGCCCAGCCAAAGATCGGCAGCTTGTCGAGCGACATGCCCGGCGGGCGGGTTCGCAACACGCCGACGATGATCTCGATGGCGCCTGCAATGGCTGAGATCTCGATGAAGCCGATGCCGAGCAGCCAGAAGTCCGCATTATCGCCAGGCTGATAGTCGGTCAGTGTCAGGGGCGGGTACATGAACCAGCCGCCAGCAGGGGCAAGGTCATAAAAGATCGTTGAGAAAAAGACTGCTCCGCCAACCACATAGGCCCAGACGGCAAAGGCCGACAGACGCGGAAAAGGCAGATCGCGCGCTGACAGCATCTGTGGCAGGAGCAAGACCCCAAGCGCTTCCATCGCTGGCACGGCGAACAGAAACATCATCGTCGTGCCGTGTACGGTGAAAAGCTGGTTGTAGAGGTTCTGGTCGACCAGCTCATTGCCCGGCATGGCAAGCTGGGTGCGCATGACGAGCGCGAGGATGCCAGCTAGCACGAAGAAGACAAAAGCGGCGCCAAGATAGAGGATGCCGATCACGCTGTTGTTCACGGCCGTCGGAAGACGCCAGCCTTTCGGCGTCGCCCAGATGCGTAGCAGTTCTTCTTCCTCCCCCTCGGGCCGTGGCATCGGGCTAATCGTCTTGCGTTCGGTTGATGACGGGTCGCTCATCCTTCTCCCCTCAATGTGTAGAGCAGCGCAAGACCGCTGGCATAGGTGATTAGGACGGCAATCGAATCTACACCCATGCGGAGAAACGCTCTGTCGCGTCTCTCGGCCACGCCCATGATGAAGAGGCCTGTGACAGTTGCGCCAAGAAGGGCTGCCACAGCGGCAAACTGACCTACGCTTGCCATGATGGCCTGCTGCGGTGCGATAAAGTCGACCACAAAAAGAAGCGCGACATTCAGAATGTTCGTGCCGAGAATGTCAGAAATCGCCATGGTGTAGAGCCCTCGTTTCATCGATGCGAAAACGGTGCTTGCTTCTGGCAGCGAGGTTGCGATGGCTACGAAGGCGTAGCCCATGAAGGATGAGCCAAGCCCGCTCTGGGCGGCTATGGCATCGCCTGTCAGCGCAACGAGCGAACCTGCGAAAAGAATAACCAGCGCTGCCATCCCGGTGCGGATGCCAAGGCTGGTATGACTGATCGACATCGGGTCTTCTTCGAAATGCGCAGGGACGTCCTCTTTCTCGACATTCGCGATCCAGGGCTCTCGCTTGTCGGCCTCGACGAGTTTGTGCATCGAATAGAGGGCGCCAATCGCGAGCCCCCATG
This sequence comes from Henriciella marina DSM 19595, assembly GCF_000376805.1. Taxonomy (NCBI): domain Bacteria; kingdom Pseudomonadati; phylum Pseudomonadota; class Alphaproteobacteria; order Hyphomonadales; family Hyphomonadaceae; genus Henriciella; species Henriciella marina. The sequence continues at coordinate 3,005,123 of NZ_AQXT01000002.1, forward strand.
TCCACCAGCCTGCGCCAGCCAGGGCGTAGTCGCCAACGATCGCGGCGATGGCGACGGCGCAGAGCAGGCAGACATTCAGTGCCCCCTGCAGCATAACAGTTGGGTCTGGCACGATCGCTGTGAGAGCTCGTTTGCCGTAGACCAGGTCGGCGACAGCGAGGACCGCGACCTGCATGACAATACTGCCGAGAAGGTTGTTCACCGCCAGAGGGGCGTTGCCGACCGAGGCTGCCGTGACGCTCGTCGCGATTTCAGGCAGCGAAGTGACGCCCGCCAGTAGAAGCAGCCCCATGAGCGCTTGCCCAAGACCGCTGCGACGAGAGATCTCGTCGGCATAGGCTGCCAGTCCTGCACCGGCCATCCAGACGAAGAAGGCTGCCATGGCGAACACCGCCACATTGACCGGTAGGCTGAGGGAGGTCAGATCGGACATTACTCCAGCTGTCCAAGCCAGTCTGCGATGCTGGCCTGCTCCTCTGCTGAAAGCATGTCATAGGCTGGCATCAGATTGTCTGGCTTCAGTGATTTATGACGCTTCAGCCAGGTCAGTATGGCATTACGGTCGGTCGGCAGGAGGCCGGCACCGATCGTCCTGCGGCTGGCAATATGCGTAAGGTCCGGACCAACGCTGCCTCGCGCGGAGGTGCCCCGGACTGTGTGGCATCCGCCGCAGCCGGCCTGCAGGAAAGCTCGCTCGCCCTGCGTACCGGTGAGGGCCGCCGACCCTGCCTCTTCAGCGAGCCATGCGTCGAAGTCTGCCGGGTCCATTGTGACGACCGAAAAAGCCATGAAGGCATGCGCCCCGCCGCAATATTCCGCGCACTGTCCGCGCACGATGCCGGGCTCTTCTGCGACGAGGGTGAGTGTATTTGTCCGCCCCGGGATCATGTCGACTTTGCCAGCATAAGCCGGCACCCAGAAGCTGTGTATCACGTCGCTTGAGGTCAGTTCGAGTTGGACCGTCCGCCCGGCCGGCAGGCGAAGCTCATTTGCGCTTTCTATCGCCTCGCCATCGTCGCCAAGATAGGTAACGCGCCACCACCACTGCAGCCCGTCCACCCGAATGCGGAGCGGATCTCCTGCAGCTGTTGTGGAGTTTGCGGGCCCTGCTCCAAGCGCCAGGAAGCCGTAAACCAGCAAAGCCGACAGGACGACGGTCGGGAAGGCGATGCCTCCCCAGATGACGATGTTATTGGATGCGAGCCACCGCTTCACCCGTGCCGGGGCGAAGAATGCGGCGGCGATTGCTGCGATCACGAGCAGGAAAATGACCGCTGATCCGGCGGTAAGGATAATTGTGAGAAGAAGTGTGCGGTCTGATTCCTGACCGCCACCTGACAACGCAGACTGCTCGCCAGCGCATCCGGCGAGGAGGCCGATACTGATGAGCAGAAGGGCCACGGACCACCTCATTCACCCGGTCCCGTTGTGGCGGAACTCGTATCCGCCGCGCTCGCTTCTGTAATCTGGCTTGCATACCAGGCGGACACATCCCGAATTTGCTCATCCGTGATCCGGCCGATGGCTTCGCGCATGAGCTCAGCGTGCGCGGTGTCGCTCGGCGGGGCATCGCGCCAGAGCTCGAGCTGGTTGCGCAGGTAGACCGCCGACTGGCCGGAAAGGCGCGGATAGGCGGTACTGCCATTACTGTGATGACAAGCCTGACAAGCCGCCACCCGCCTGGCAGGCACGCCGTCAAGCGCGATCTGCCTGCCCGCGTCGAGATCGGCGTCGGCGAGGGTGTTGTCTGCATGGGTCGGCGAGTCGAGGTTGGCAAACCAGGCGGCGATCTCGTCCATCTGGGCTTCGGAAATTTCTGCGGCAACCGGTTCCATAAACCCGCTCTCGCGGCGATTGGCGCTGTAATCTGCTAGTGCGCGGCGCAGATAGGTTTCCGACTGGCCGCCGAGCCGGGGCACCCGGTTGCTCGTGGGCGGCCCGTTCGCGGTGTCATGGCACTTGGCGCAGGTCGCCAGAGAGGACGTGGAAAGTCCTTCCGTGATCAGCTCTGCCACGTCCGGTGCTGCAAGGTTGGCATTGCCGCCCGCGAGGGTGAGATAAGTCTCCTCGTCCATATTGGGCAGCGCCTTCAGAAAGGCGACCATTGCCCAGACTTCGTCGGTCCGCTTTGTCGCGGCCCAGCCGGGCATGCCGGCATATTGGAGGCCATGCGTGACAATCCAGTGGAGCTCGCTCGGCTTCCAGTTATCGGCGTGTTCGTTGAGTTGCGGCGGAACGGGCAGCATTGCCTGATAGATCGGATTGACCGGTTCGTCCGGCCCGCCATGACAGGGCGCGCATCCGCCCTGGAAATGGGCTGCACCCAGCGTGATCAGGTTCGGATCATCAAGGTCGGGCACCTCCAATTGCCTGGCATTGGCTTCGACCGAATTACGCATGCCGAGTTCGAGAAACCAGTTGAGCCACCCAGGATGCCCTCTGCTGGCGGCGACGCTGTAAACACCCGACCAGGCCACCAGAAAGGCACCTGCGACACCAAGAAACGCAAGGGCAATCAGCCCGTAGACGATACGACTCCAGGTGAGTGTGACGTTCAATTTCATTCCCGGTGGCTGCCCCTTTCGTGCGCGGAGAGGTTTGAGAGCCACCGGGCAACCATATAGACGCTGGCGCCGATATAGGTCAGAGGGCAGGCGACGAGCATGATGAGGCCGGCAAGCTGCTGGTCGCGGAACATCGCCATGTGCGCTGGCGCTGTCGCTTCTCCTCCGTGGAAAAGCAGTCTCGGCGCAAATACCATGAGGGCGGCCATCAGGCAGACGATCTTCCCGGTCAGAAGGAGCGCGGGAACTGCTTCCAGTCGATCGTGGCGTACCGCTTCGAACATGCACGCCCAGAACCAGACAGCACTGGCCAGCAGACTACCGATCATCAGCAATTCGCCAAGCGCGAAATGGGCCACGCTCTGCATCCCTGCGGGGCTGTGCCACAGGATGAAAAGAACAAGCTGCGAAATGGTCGAGACGATGAGAGGCGACCTGCCAACTGGCAGGTATCGGTTCGGGTGCCAGATCCAGGCAAGCGCCGGAGCAACGATGCTCATCGCGAAAATGTGCGTGAGCATATGCCGGGTCAACATGCCCGGCGTAAGCCGTTCGATGCTCAAGCCGATCATAAGAGCGGCGACCAGGATAGAGAATGTCGCCAAACGGGCTCGGCTGGCTTTGCGCCTGCGTGCGGCAGCACTACCTGGAGACGTCGGAAGCGACGTCGCAGACCGAGGGGAGATTGGCGGATTTTGTTGCATCCGATACAGAATTCCGTCCGGCTTCCGCCAAACAACGTGAAGGTCCCGCACCGGTTCCGCTGGACGTATGGCATGTCCGAGACGTGGCCAATTCGGGTGCATATGCTGGGGTATGGACTGAACGTTCAGGTTGCGCCGTGGCGCGCAATGCCGGTTTAGTCTGACAGTGCCGTATTGAGCCGTTCAGCGAGTTGCTCGCAGTTCCGGGTTATTGCTTTCCAGTCCTGATGGCTCTGGAGATCCGGTGGTGCCAGCCATGAGACGCCGACGGCAACCACGTTCGGAAGGGTCAGATACTCGCTGACATTGTCCAGCGAGATACCACCACTCGGCATCAGTTTGAGCTCGGAGAGCGGTGCCTGAAGGGCCGCGATGTACTTCGGGCCCCCTAGCAGGGATGCAGGAAATATCTTCTGGACCTCAAACCCGGCGAGATAGAGCCCAAGCGCCTCGCTGGGCGTGCTGACGCCTGGGAGAACAAGTTTACCAGAGCCGAGCAGGGACGGGACAAGAGCCGGCGGTGTCGCTGGCGTCACGAGAAAGTCAGCGCCCGCCTCAAGTACTTCGGCAACGTCCCGGTCACTCGTGATAGAGCCCGCGCCAACTATGATGTCCAACCGGGCATTTGCAATCTGTCGAATGGCCTCGACCGCAAAACGGGTCCGTAGCGTCACTTCGATGGCGCCAATTCCGCCCTCTATCAACGCGCCAGCAATATCGACCGCCATTGCCGGGTTCTCGATCGTGACGACCGGAACCGTCGCAATTTCCATCAGGGCTTTCAGCGAGGCATCGACGCTTGTCACCGGTGATTGTCCATTAAGGGCGTCCATGAGTTTGTCCGCATCCCCCTAGAAGAAGCTTGGCAACGTCAGAGACAGGGCCGGAACGAAAGTGATGAAGAGAAGAGCGACAACCAGCGCGCCGTAGAAGGGCCAGATTGTCTTGACCGCGTCTTCCACCGGCACCTTACCAACTGCGGATCCTACGAAAAGTACGGACCCAACCGGAGGCGTGACCAAACCGATGCCAAGATTCAGCATCATGATGATGCCGAAATGTACAGGGTCGACGCCGACTTGCGATACGACTGGAAGCAGGATGGGCGTGGTGATGACAATGAGGGGTGACATGTCCATGAACGTGCCAAGCACGAGCAGGATCACGTTCACGATCAGCAACACCAGGATCGGATTGTCCGTCGCTGTCGTGATGAGTTCAGCGAGCCGGGTAGGCGCTTCCAGTACTGCAAGCGCATAGCCGAACGCGCTTGCGGCTCCGATGATGAGGAGCACCATGGCGGTGATCTTGACTGATTGCATCGCGGCCTGGCCAAAACGCTGCCAGCCGAGCGTGCGGTAGACGAATGCGCCCACCAGTATTGTATAGATAACCGCCACGGCAGACGATTCTGTTGCCGTGAAGATGCCGGACAGGATACCGCCCATGATTATTATGGCGGTCATGAAGCCCGGGATTGCGAAGACGAGTGCGCGAACAAAAGACTTCCAGCCAGGAAAGACCCCGCGGGCATATCCGCGCTTCACGGCCACGACCCATGCGACCACCATAAGGAGCATGGCTGTCAGCACGCCTGGAACGATCCCCGCCAGGAAGAGGTCGCCGATGGGCACACCGATGCCGGACGCTGCTGAGTAGATGATCATGTTGTGAGACGGAGGAATGAGAAGGCCCACAATAGCGCCGGTCACCGTCACATTGACGGTATAATCGGCGTCATAACCCTTCTCCCGCATCAAGGGCATCAGTGTTGAGCCCATGGCCGAAGCACTTGCGATCGCCGACCCGGACACGGCACCAAACATGGTGGATGCGCCGATGTTTACAGGCCCAAGCCCACCGCGGACCCGGCCAAATGCTGCCTCAGCCACCTGAACCAGCCGCTGCGCGATGCCTGACCGGTACATCAGGTCTCCTGCAAAGATAAAGAACGGGATCGCCATCAGGGTGAAGACGCTCACGCCGGCGGCCATGCGCTGGAATACGACGCCAAGCGGAATATCAAGCGCGACGAAACAGGCGATGGCGGCGGCGAGCAGCGAAAAGGCGACTGGCACGCCTATGGCGAGACAGATCACCAGGACGGCGAGGAGGATGATCAGTTCCATCGTGGATCCTCCTCATCTTCGACCTTTTCGCCTTCGGCCTCTTCAAACAGCCGTTCGAGAGCGAAGACCACGATGAGTGCACCTGCTATGGGAAGGCCTGCATAGGCGAGACCACGTGGTAGCCCGAGTGACGGAATGGTGTGGTCCCAGGTTCGCAGAACTAACTCGCCCCCCCAGATCACCATCGCCAGACCGCAGCCAGCGACCACCAGGTCGGAAGCGATTCGTAAAAGCCGCTTGCCCGGTGGCGGCAGCGCATTCTCTACCGCCACGATCCTGATGTGAAATCCTTCACGGACGCCTGCGGCAGCGGCGAGCGACACGTACCAGATCATGAGGGTGAGAGCGGCTTGTTCGGACCATGACGGACTTGAATTCAGCACGTAGCGGCCAAAAACTTGCCAGCCGACGATAAGCGTCATGGCCACAAGTCCGAGTGCGGCGACCTTGACCAGGAGATCGGCAGCATGATGCGTAAATGTTGCAAACGCTTTCGTCATGTTGCTCCACCCATTTCGGCGCCAATCGCAACAATGCGGTCGACGATTGCCTTTTGTTCATCAGTGGTGATGAAGCGGTCCCAGACCGGCCGCATACGTGACTGGAACGCCGACAGGTCATCTACCTCGTTGACCTGGACACCGGCCTGGGAGAGTTTTGCCTTGGCGGCCTCAACCCTCGCTTCCCAGAGGCTGCGCATATACACCACGGAGCGCTTCGCAGCGCTCTTGATGAGATACCGGTCCTCTTCTTTCAGCTTGTCCCATCGGCTCTTGGACATCACGAGCGCTTCTGGCGCCATGACATGGCGAGTGAGACTGTAATAGGGCGCGGCTTCGAAATGCCGTCCGCTTTCATAGGACGGCCAGTTGTTTTCGGCACCATCGATGACGCCTTGAACAAGTGCCTGGTACACTTCACTAAGAGACATGGGGGTCGCATCGGCGCCGAGAGCGCGGATCATGGCGACATAGAGATCAGAGTTCTGCACCCGGATCTTCATTCCCTGCATGTCATCCGGGGTCCGGATAGGCTTTTGCGTGTTGTAGAAACTGCGCTCGCCGGAATCGTAATAGCAGAGGCCGATCAGATTGTGTTTTTCCAGCGAGGCCAGAATGGCTTCGCCTTCCTCCCCATCGAGAATGCGGTGCAGATGGGCCTGCGAGGTGAACAGAAAGGGCAGTGACGGAACGACCGTCATCGGCTCGATCGCATTGAGCGGTGCAAAATTGACCCGGTTGAGATGAAGCCCGCCAAAAGTCGTAATCTCCAGCGTGTCACGTTCGGAACCAAGCTGACCGCCAGCGTAGACCCTGATATCCAGCCTGCCGTCCGTTTCGTTTCGGAGAAGTTCCGCCATGTAATTCACGGCGCGGACCGTGGGATAGTCTTCCGGGTGGTGGTCGGATGACAGCAAGGGACGGCTGCTCGCCCGATTGCATCCGCCTGATGCCAAAGCGAGTGCTGCGCTGCCTGCTGCAAGAACGTTTCGCCTTGACAGACTAGCCATCGCTAAACGCCAACCGTGTCGCGCCAGAGAATGCGCAACGTGTATATTTCTGCGTTCATCGCGAACTTCGTGGCGCCTTCAGGCACTGTTCTTCCTCCCTTCGGACCTGCTGCCTTTCCGACAGTCTGGATGGTCGTACCTCACTGATGAGGTGACTGCATGGTAACCGGTGTCATACTAAACGCAAGTATGATTTCGAACGGGCGGCTCCGGAACTGAACTTACAGAAAGTCTTCGGCGTTTGCTTGCTGAATTGCGAGCAGACTTGAACGATCAAGCGGGCGCATGCGCCTCGATCTCCGCGCGATATGCTGCTCCCTGAAGATCAGCCAGGCATTCCTTTCGTAGCTCGAGAGCTCGGCAATAAAACGGATGCGTTAGTGGACCCAGCGTTCGTCGAGAAGTTCTATCTTGTCACCATGGACCCGGACTTCCCAGGCCGGATCGGCTGGTTGCCCCGCTGCGAAGAACTCATAGATCACTGAGCCGTCTGTCTGGGTGCTTTCAATTGTCCGAACGGGAATCTCACCCTTGCTGGCGACGCGTGCGATAGATCTTACGGCTTCAGGCACATCGTCCCAAGCGAGGTCGCGCTGGATTTCAACAATGGTGGCTGCTTCACCATCCATCAGCACGTCGAATTCGAGTTCCGAACCATCCGCTAATTCGCCTTCGACATCGTAATAGGTGCGGCCATCCCGGACCTTTCGTAGAACTTCCGCAATGGTGAAGTCAGCCTGTTCAGCGGCGATGGCGTCAGCGACGGAGGTGGGCAGAGCCGATGGCTCAATCTCCGTAATCGCAACATCTTCACCCGTCGCGCAGGCGACGAGCACAAGACCGGCAATTGCCGTAACGGTGAAGTTTTTCATAGGTGTCGTGGCTCCTTAGGTGCCCCACTGGACGAAGGGGACTTTGGCGAAAAGTTCGCGCTCTCTATTGCGAGGATCATTTATCAGCCGTGTCTCGGTGTCGAACACCATGGTCTGGCGGTCTGGTATTGCATGCTGATCCCATTGCGGCAGGCCCGCATGGTTCGGGTCGCCATGCCGCGCGAGGCTGATGAAGGCAGAGGAGAGCTGATCGGCAACACGCGTCGCCGCAGGGCCGGTGCCGGACATCGCGCTTGGCTGGGCCAGATTGTCGAAGGCATGTTCGATGTCGATCTTATGCGGGGCGCCCCGCCCGGGCTCGGCGGCTGGCAGATCGAACTGATACACCCAAGTAGGGGCGCCCTGGTACGCTCGGGCGTCGGCTTCTTCGACCTGTCCGCGCCAGCTTCGCCCAGCTGTTGTCGCCTTGAACATGATCTCCGCGGGGCTGAGGCCGGGAAACCAGGAGCGGTAGCTTGTGATCACGCTCGCTGGATGAATGTCACACCGCATCTGTGCCGCCAGATAAGCTGGTAGCGTGTCCCAGGTGAGGGCAAATGCCGTGTCATTCCATAGAAAGGCCTTGGTCTCATCTGCGGTGTTGCCAAGGATCATCGGTATGCTGGCCGACTGGGCCGGCGCATCGGGCCAGAAGGGATGGCGGGTCAGCATGCGCTCATCGAGAACCGGGCCGAAATAGATGTTGTGGGTTTCGTTTACAGGGTCGTCGGCGGTGAGGCCCTCAAGCAGCATCTCAACCGGGGCGGTCTTCAGTTCTTCTGGTGAAGAGAGGCAAATTTTATCCAGGTAGCGCGATGCCCGCAACGTCGCGTTCAGTGGGCCGGAAGCCGTGACTTGCTGGCCGCTCATCGTGGCAGCTGCATGGAAAAGGCCCTTTGCAGCAGGGCTCGCCATCATGGTTGCGATCTTGGCGCCGCCGCCGGACTGACCGAACACCATCACACGATCCGGGTCCCCGCCGAACGCCGCCGCATTCTGCTGCACCCACTGCAGAGCAAGTATAAGGTCCCACTGGCCAGCATTGCCGCTGTCGGGAAAGGTCCCGGGAAAAAGCCGATCGAGATAGAGGTAGCCGAAAGCGTTCAGGCGATGGTTTACGGTGATGACCACGACATCGCCTTTCACGGCTAGATTGGTCCCGTCATAAAGCGGGGACGATCCCGAACCGTTCGAATAGGCGCCGCCATGGATGTAGAACATGATCGGGCGCTTTGCCCCGTCATTCAGGCCTGGCGTCCAGATGTTGAGGAACAGGCAGTCTTCGCTCTCTGTGACATTTTCTGCGCGTTGCGGGCAGGCTGGGCCGTACTCCTCGGCGGTTATCAAATCCGTGCGCCGCGACGCAGCAATGGGTCTGGCAAAGCGCGACATCGAGGTGTCCTCACCATAACGGACCCCCCTGAAAACGTGGATACCGGAATTGTTTGTCAGGCCTCGATAGTCGCCAGACGTTGTTTTCACGGGACTTGAGGTCGACTCAGCAGCGGCCCTCAGTCCGCCTGCCAGCGATGCTGCAGCTGCACTCGTCAAAATGGCGGAACGCCGGGTCATCTTCATGGGGAAACCCTCCTTTGGACTGACGCCGCCGACACCTTCAGCGCCTGACGTCGAGCCCACTTCCGCTCATGGCTTCCTCGACCTCCTGGATCGTGGTGAGGTTCCAGTCGCCCGGAATGGAATGCTTGATGACGCCAGCTGCGGTCGCGAAATCGATGGTTCGCTGGGGGTCGAACCCTTCGAGCACGCCGTGGAGAACACCTGCGGCGAAGGCGTCGCCGCCGCCAATACGGTCGATCACATCGATCATCTCGTGCGGCGTAGATTTCCAGACGCCGCTGCGCGTGTAGAGCTCACCTGAAAGTGTCTGGTTCGAAACTGCTTCCTGAGCGCGCGTCGTACAGGCGACCGAAGTCAGTGCAGGGAACTCAGTAAAGGCATGCGCGACGGCCTCTTCGCGTGAGCTGAACTCTTTGCCCGTGATGAGCGCGATGTCGCGCTCATTGATGAAAGCGGTGTCTGCGTGGACGAGGATGTCCCGAAGAATGCTTGGCCCGCTTCCGCCCCAGGCGGCCCAGAGCGCCTCGCGATAGTTGCCATCGAAGGCGACTTTCACATTAGCTTTCTGCGCTGCGCGGACAGCCGCCTGCGCAGCTCTCATAGGTTCAGGGCCGACCGCAGGGGTGATGCCTGAAAGATGTAGCCAGTCGGCACCGTTGAGGACTGATGCCCAATCATACGAACTTGCTCGCGTATTGGCGAACAGGGAATTAGCCCGGTCATATACAATTCGCGATGGTCGGCGCACGGCGCCAGTTTCGAGGAAATAGATGCCCATTCGGCCTTCGCCTGCCAAGACATGGCGGGTGTCCACGCCCTGGGCGCGGAGCGCTTCGCTCATTGAGTGGCCGAACGGATTGTCTGGCAGCGCACTGACCATGCCCACGTCATGTCCGAAGCGCGCCAGCGATACACCTGCATTCGCTTCCGCCCCACCAAAATGGACGTCGAACCTCGGCGACTGCATCAGGCGTTCATTGCCTGGCGCTGTAAAGCGAAGAAGAAGCTCTCCGAAACAGATGATGCGCCCAGCCATTGTGACTTGTTCCTATCGCGCGAGCCAGCCGCCATCGACGGGCAGGGTGACACCTTGCACATAATCCGATGCGCGCGATGCGAGGAAAACAGCCGCGCCGCCAAGGTCTGAAGGGTCGCCCCAACGGCCAGCAGGGATACGACCGAGTATCTCCTTATTCCGCGTTTCGTCGGCTTGTAATGCGGCTGTGTTGTTCGTTGCAAAATAGCCGGGCGCGATCGCATTCACGTTGATGCCGTGCTTGGCCCATTCATTGGCGAGAATTCGGGTCAGGCCCATCACGCCGCTTTTCGAAGCCGTATAGGATGGAACGCGGATGCCTCCTTGATAGGACAGCATGGACGCGATGTTGATGATCTTGCCGCGCGTCTTCGCCTCTATCATCGAGCGCGCGACTTTCTGGCTCAGAAAGAAGAGCGTTTTCAGGTTGATATCCATCACCGCATCCCAGTCTTCTTCGGTGAAGTCGATAGAGTCATTGCGTTTGATGATGCCGGCATTGTTGACGAGTATGTCTATACTGCCCAGCCTTTCCCGCGTCTGGCTGATAATCGTGTCGATCGGCTCGAGGCTTCCAAGGTCGGCCATGACTACGAGCGCCTTACGGCCGGCTTTCTCGACCAGTTCAACCGTTTCTTCGGGCTGAGACCGGCCCACCAAGGCAATGTCGGCGCCGGCTTCGGCAAGCGCGACAGCCATGCCCTGGCCCAGACCGGTATTGGCACCGGTTACAACGGCAACCTTGTCTTCAAGGCTGAACGGATTGGAGGTCATAAAAGGCTCCGGACAGTTGGCTGGATGGAACGGGTTTTTTAGCCTTCGCTCAGGCGCCAATGACGCCTTTGACGTAGTCGCTCATCGCATCGTCCTGCGAGTTTGCGAAGAAGCTGTCCTGAAACTTCTTGCCTGCTACAGCAGACTTCAGCAGGTCCTGATCGACCGACTTCAGCACGGTCAGCATGTCTTTACAGGACGCGTCTTTCAGCTTGCTGAGAATGCTGCGGTTCTCGGCCATCACGGCGGCGCGCTCTTTTGGATAGCCAACCCCGCGCTCGACTTCGAAAAGCTTGCGGTAGCAGTCTTGCAGGTTCAGTTCGGCCGCCCAGCCAAACCCCTTGGCGTAAGGCATGGAAATGGCATTGCCATCATTGATCTGACCGAACAGGAAAGCGTCCGTCGGGTCGATCACAAGGCCGCAGAAAATGCCTGGCATGGCGTTGCAGGCGAGGTTCGAACCCATGCCCGTGCCGCAGCCTGTTACGACAAAGTCGGCCGCCTTCGAGTTAATCATCATGCCAGCGAGCAGGCCGAGCATTGGATAAGTGAGGTGCGTGTCGTCCGGGTTTTCCATGCCGCAGTGCAGGATTTCATGACCAAGCGGGTCAACGACGGCCTTCAGTGCGTCGTGAACGATCTCGCTCTTTGCTGCCTGGCTGTTTTCGATAATGAGCGCGATTTTCATGGGCTATCCTCAAATAAATCCGGTTCGGTAACCGGTGTCATAACATTGCGTCCGACCACTTTCAACAGCCCTTCGCCCGCCTTCAGCCGGGGCGGGCGGTCGATTGACGGACGATTATCTCCGGCTGGAAGCTCTTATTGCTCTTGTTGCCCGCCTCGCTGACCAGCCTGAGGACAGCCTTGGCGGCTTCTTGTCCCATCTCGCGAATTGGCAGACGGACTGTTGTGAGGGCGGGCGCGATTCGCGCGGCCATGGGCGTGTCGTCGAAACCAACGATGGACAGATCTTCTGGCACACGCAATCCCGCATTGCGCGCAGACGTGTAGACCCCGATGGCCATCTCGTCATTGCCTGTGAAGATGGCGGTTGGCCGATCTGGGCGTGATAGCAAATTGTCCGCAGCCCGAACGCCGGAGTCAAAAGTATAGCCAGCCTCAATGGTGAGTTCAGGGCTGAGATCAATTCCAAATTCGGCAAGACCGCGCGTGAACCCGTTGAGCCGCTCGTGAGCTGAGCGGAATGACCGCGGGCCATGGATGTGCGCGATACGCTGGTGCCCGAGACCCGCCAGGTGACGGGCAGCTTGAGCGGCACCGTCTGCATCATGCGTGCGAACGAGCCTTGCAGGTTCATCGAGTTCGACCGAGCCAATGCGGACGAACTCACACTTTGCCTCTCGCAGCATTTCGGCGACGGCGTCATCCTCAGAAACCGAAGGGGGCATGATCAATCCCGTTGGCCGGTGACGATCAACGAAACGGCGGATCTTCTCGATGTAATCGACCTCGGATCTGTCAACGGGCTGAAGAACCAGCTGATAATCGCTGCCTTCGAGTGAATCGAGGATGCCCCGCTGCATGTTGACCACGTATTGCGGGCTGGGATTGTCATAGGCGAGGCCGATAAGAAAAGAGCGCCGGAATGCGAGAGCACGCGCCTGCGGGTCAGGCAGGTAACCATGCTCCTTCATGATCGCCTTCACACGCTTGCGCGTTTCCTCTTTGACGAGAGGGTGATCGTTGAGGACCCGCGACACAGTTTTCTTCGACACTTCGGCCATACGGGCGATATCATTGATTGTTACCCGGTCTGAACCGGACGTCTCGCGTGGCCCGGATGTGCCTGAGTTTTCTTTTTTATTGTCAGGCAATCGAATGGGCTCCCGTCATCAGGTTGGCCAATGGGTTATTAGGGCAGAGTTCAAGCTAGCACAATTCAAGTGCCCTTCGCGCCTTCCCCCGATCCGAGTGCCTCTTCTGCGAGTGGCGCCATGGTCTGGAGGTCCCACAGGTCTGCATCGAATGGGCGTTGCGTTTCTGCCTGTTCTGGATAGCCCCCAACCTGTTCCTGGCTGTCAATGATGCCGCCTCTCCCCTCGGCTGCGTCAGCAAGAACCCGAACATCGTGGGTGTCGCGGTCCCAGGGACGCGCACCTGCATTTGCGAGGACATACGTTTCGACCTCGCCCACGGGCAGGATGTCGAGCCCTGGCCAGGAAAAATGGGCTTCGGGCGCTTCGATGAATCGCGTCGGATTACTCGTGTAGCGACCAAGAACCGGAAGATCCGCACCCCAACGGTCGTGAGCTTGATTATCATCGAGATGCACAGAAAGATTGCCGGTACCCCCAATCATGAGGAGAGGCAGTCCGTCGGCTGTCGATGGTCCGGCACGCATGGCGTTTCCGACAAGGTCCATCCGGCCGAGCACAGGTGGGGTATCTCCCCATTCAAGACCCTGAAGATTGTACTGCACCGCCCGCTGGCCGGGATTATAGATGAGATTGTTGATGACCGCGCCCTGGACGCCGCCCTTGAAGAGCGGGCTGCGTTCGTAATTGGAGCTGTAGAGATTGGCGTAAATCGCAATTCCGGAGACGTTGTCGTGTATCAGAGAGCCCTTTGAGTGCTCTCCTTTGGCGTGTGTTGAGTTCGCAAGGCCTTCGGCGATAATATTGTTAGAGTACAGTATGTTGTTCGAGGTACCGTTCCGCCAGTCCTCGACCGTCTCGCCGGTGAAGCGCGGGCCTGAGGCCGACAGGTTTTCGTCAGTCGCCCAAAAAAGCGAGCAATGATCGACAACGACATTGTGCGCAGCCGCCGTTGTGACCGCGTCGATGTCACGACCTGAGCGAACGCCTTCACCGAGATCGCCAGGACGGACCCGCAGATGCTGCAGGATGACATCGTGGCCGCCAATGACGAAGCCGCCTTTGATTATTGTTATGCCGGGGGAGGGGGCTGTCTGGCCCGCGACAGTGACGAAGGGCTCACGAATCGCAAGATTGTCGCCACCGAGATCAATTACACCGCCGACTTCAAACACAATCGTGCGCTTGCCCTCTGTAGCCAGGGCCTCACGCAGGGTTCCCGGACCGCTGGACGCCAGGGATGTGACCTTGATGATGCGACCTCCCGCGCCGCCACGCGTAATCTCGTCTGCGAGAAGCGGGGCGCCATGCTCCCAGACCTTAGCCGGTTCAGTCCGCGCAGAGCTGAATGCAGAGGCGTCATTAGTCGCAGCGGTTTGGGGGGCTGGAAGCTGAGCGAAGGCCGAAAAGGCAAGAACCAACGCCGAGGCAAGGCCAGTTCCCAAAACTCTTGTTGTTATGTGCATGATCTTCTCTCTCCCGCTGTTTCGTACCCGGTAGCCACTTCCCCAGAGGGCTTGGCCTTACCCGAATAACTGTTTATAGGTCCAGTTATGACACCGGTTTCCATAACTGTCCATAAAGGCGTTTCTGGGGTGTTCGAGGAGACATAGATGACGATGGAATACAGCCGGTCTTCGAGCGCCGACATGCGTGCCCAGACTTTTGTGGATGCCAGGTTGAGCGGTTCGGTTGTTTCCGTGTATCCGGGGGAGAAGCCAGCCGGGCTGGACGAGGCATACCGGATCCAGGATCAGGCTATCGACGCCTTCCCGGCCACTCTGACAGGTTGGAAGGTTGGCGGAATTAATGGACGCTGGCGGGAGAGTGTGGGCGTAGACCGCCTGGTCGGGCCGGTGTTCGACACCTATACACACACTTTTTCCGGTCAGACGATTTCCATGCCGGTTTTCGCTGATGGTTTTGCGGCAGTCGAAGCAGAAGTCGTTGCCACGATCGCGCGAGATGTTCCTGAAGATCAGAAGAGCTTTTCGACCGATGATGCGGTCGCGTTCATCAAGTCATTGCACGTTGGTATTGAGATTGCCAGCAGTCCGTTTCCGGAAATCAATGAGCACGGGCCGCTCGTCACGATAAGTGACTTTGGGAATAATCGTGGGCTTATTACGGGAGAAGTCATCCCGGGCTGGTTCTCGCTCGCCATTGAAGATTGGGTGTTCGAAACCGTGTTGAATGGAAAGACCGTCGGTCGTTCTGCGCCGCTTGGCATGCCGGGCGGCCCGGTGGAGTCGGTTCGGTTCGCTCTCGAAAATACGGCGCGCCGCGGACGTCCCATAAAGGCGGGAATGCGCATTCTTACGGGCGCAGCGACAGGGGTGCACCAGGCCTTTGCCGGCGATGAAGCAACCATCACCCTGGCAGGCCAACACGCCATTTCATGCCGACTGGTTCCATACTCGCAGGTCCTGTCGCAGCGCGCTGACTGAACGAGTCTGCAAGACGTGCATCGGCTGGGGCCGCGACAGGTCTGGCGATCGCCTTCAAGTTATTCTTGGGAAAACAATGTAGGACGGAACGCTTCACTTCTGTGGATTGTGCGCCCCCAGAATTGAGCGATGCGCTTGCCTGCATGATTGGCCACGCGTTCGAGACCCATTGGTTGCCCTGATGCGTATTCTGGTGAGACCGTCGGACGGCGCAAACGCCAGCGACGTCGATCCGTACCCTTTCGGAAGCAAACTATGGTTCAGGTGCCTGACAGAAGGCCGTCAAAAAATGACCCGACGCGTGGAGGTGCGCGCCGGGCCAGTGAGGACCGCTCCAAGTGCGGTAAGTGTTGAACGTCTGCCTAGTAGCTGTAGCGAACACCGAACAGGAAGTTACGTCCCGTGTGGTGATACACCGTCGGAAGCTCTAGACGGTCAAAGGTCTGATGCTCGTACTCATCAGTCAGATTGATCGCTTCGAAGGTGACTTCAATCTGATCATTAACCTGATAGGAGGTTGAGAAGTCGAGGTTGAAGGTGTCTGCGACGCCGCGCTCCTCGCGCCCGTCGCTGCTGCGAGGGCGTGTGGTCTGATAAGCTTCGCGA
The DNA here is from genome assembly GCF_000376805.1 of Henriciella marina DSM 19595. Taxonomy (NCBI): domain Bacteria; kingdom Pseudomonadati; phylum Pseudomonadota; class Alphaproteobacteria; order Hyphomonadales; family Hyphomonadaceae; genus Henriciella; species Henriciella marina. The sequence continues at coordinate 3,021,181 of NZ_AQXT01000002.1, forward strand.
TAGGCGCCGGTGAGACGGGCCTGGAAGGCGTCGTTCTCGTAGTACAGCGTTGCATTGTAAGAATTCGGGGAGAACCCGATAATGTCATCAGAGTCGACATAGGTGTAGTTACCCACAAAACCGAAGCCTTCGACCGGAAGGAAGGTGAATGGCTGCTGGTACACCAGTTCGAGGCCCTGAACCGACGCGCCAGACCCGTTGACGACCTGGTCGATTTCAACCGTCGGATCGACGCCATCAGCGAGCAATTCCCCTAGAGGAGATGTTGCACCGGCAACCGAGGTCGGAAGGCCCGTTCGGCTAAACGTCGTTGCCACTGTCTCCGCATCTTCGAAGAAGGAATCGATGTCCTTGTAGAAGAGGCTCAACGCGACAAGGGACTCGTCAGAAAAATAGTACTCGAAAGAGAGATCGTAGGCTGTCGCCCGGTAAGGATCGAGGCCGGGATTGCCCTGGCTGATTGCGAAGGGCGGGCCGTTGAAGGTGTCGATCGAGCCACCTGGTGTCAGGTTGCCAAGCGACGGACGGGCCATGACCTTGGCAACGCCTGCCCGAACAAGGAACTGCTCGGTCGGCTCTGCAACCAGGTTCAATGCAGGTAGCCAGTCGTCGTACTCGCGTTTTACCGTTACCTGATTACCGCTCAGAAAGCCGGTCGCTTCTGTTTCGGTTTCGACATACCGCACACCGACATCACCGCGTACGGGCATGTTCCCAAGTTCGGTGCTGAAATCCGCCTGCAGGTAGAAACCAGTATCGGTTTCCGTGACGCCGCGCGTATCCTGCTGACGGACGGCGCCAGGGATATTGTACAGGTCAACAAGACCTGCTGCGGCCTCGAAGTTCGGCACGACCCAGCGCGTATCGATGCCAGGTGCGTCCAGCCCGCTACCAAACCCGGACAGGATTTGCGACAGGCCACTGGTGACCGGGATGAAGGCGGAGATGCCTGCAATGTCGGTGACACTGCCTTCGGTGCGTGCCTCCTCAGTGCTGAACGTGAATTCCTTCCAGCTGGCGCCAGCTTTCAGGGTGATCATGTTGTTCAGGTCATATTCGACGTCGCCCTTGAACGTGTCGAACGTGTTGTCGACACTTTGCGGACGGTTGCGGAACTGGGTAAACAGGAAGGAGCCGGGATCGGCGACATCGAGAGAGCCAAAATCGACCGCAGGGGTCTCAAGGTTCCCGGTAAAGTCGAGCTGGTAACCTGAGACCGTGTTGGCGGCATCAAAGAAGATGGTGGCCTGTTGTGGAATGTCGAAGTTCGACTCAGATGTGCCGGCGAACACGGACGCCCGCAGCGTGTCGGAAAATTCGTGTTCGATCTTGGCCGTGAATTGCTGGAAGTCATTCTCCAGAACGTCGCGTCGGCGTTCGCTGCGAACGGGCACGATCCCGCTGGACGCGTCCGGCTGAATGTCGCCGGTAAAGCTTTCGAGAACGCCGTTGCTGTTCACCGAAAAGTCGGTGACGTCGATGTTATCGGTGTTGCTGCGAATGAAGACTTCAAGGAAGTTCTCTTCCCGTTTGCCATCGAATTGAGAAACCAGGGCGTCAAGTGACACGGTCGTGGCTTCCGTTGGGCGGAACTGGACTGAACCAGTGATGCCCAGACGCTCCTGCTCGTAATCGAGGCGTCCATAGCGCGGGATACGCGCATAATAGGAGTCCTTGAGCGTCTGGCATTCTGCGGGAAGCGGCGTGCCCGTGCACGGAGCCCCATTTACAGAGCGGAACGTACCCTGGTCGTCAAACCGGACCGTCGAGAAGCCTTCTTCACGGATGGTGCGGTCGCTATAGGCGACCGACAGAAGGGCGCCAAAGGTTCCGTTCGGGTTCTGGTAAGAGCCGAGGGCGGCAAAGCGCGGGCTCACTTCTTCGATAAGGTCGTTGTAAAGGCCTTGAGCGGACACCGCGCCAGTGAAGCCTTCATCGAAATCGAAAGGCTGGGCAGTCTTGAGTTCGACGTTTGCGCCGAGTGAGCCTTCCTCGATAGATGCCGATTGGCTCTTGCGAACGACAATAGCGTTGAAGAGCTCGGCGGCGAATGTGTTGAAATCGAATGCGCGAGAACGGTTGGTGCCGCCAGACGCATCAGATCCGCCACTGGTCGACAGGGCTTCCATGCCGTTCACGCGAATACGGGTGAAATCACCGCCAAGGCCGCGAACCGTGATGCGGCGGCCTTCGCCAGCCTGACGGTCGATAGCGATGCCCGGAATGCGTTGCAGGGACTCTGCAAGGTTCAGGTCCGGAAAGTCAGCAATATCTTCTGCGACAATCGCATCGACGACGCCGGTCGCCTGGCGCTTTACGTCAAGCGCTTGCGCGAGTGAGTCGCGGAAACCGGTTACCGTAACGGTGGAAAGACGGGCCTCTGCATCATCTGCGGGGGCTTCTTGGGCGTGTGCCAGGTTGACAGTTTGCGACAAGGCGATCAGGGAAGCGCCGTAGATTAGCCCTGATAGAACTTTAGATGTCATAGTTTCCTCCCAATATTTTTTATGTCCACCGTATGACACCGGTGTCATAACTGCGTTACCATGCTGTAACGCGGAAGGCAAGCTTCCTGGCCTCCGCCCCGTCCGGCAGACGCGCCCTCAGTCAGCAGGAGCTGTCTGGGCGTTGTCAGAGAATTTCGATCTCGTTTGTACCCGTCGACGAAAATGCCGGTAATTTCGCCAGCAAACATTGGCCCAAACCGGTTTCACCAATAGTGGATCGTCTCGTGGCTGACTTTAACTCCGCGTTCGTGAAGCAGGGCTTCGACATTTCGAAGCGACAGCGGAAAATCGGACATACATCATCACGGGCGAGCCGAATGACCCCGGGCGATGTTTTGAAATACCAAAAAGGGTTTTTGGGCATGTCGAAACGAGACGACGACAACGACCTATTTGATCTCAAGTAAAGTTCTTCTGACAACACCGAGACTGCCAGAAACTCCAGGCAGATACGATCCAGTTTTTGGGCGAGCAGAGCAACCTCGAGCCGCTATCTGCACGATCCACCCGGATAGAACGGGACAGGTTCCGGGCCGCAATTGCAGCTATAGCCTTGGGGACACCACGGTTCAGCTGGTACCGGCTCGGAAGCGCGAATGGCTGAGCTTGCTTCGCGCACTACCGGGTTAGCACTCTCATGAGCTTCTCGGTGCAGTATAGGCTGTGGGACCCGGCCTGCACTGCCGCCGATCCAGTCATTCAGGCACGCCTGCTGAGCCGAATAAGTATAGGACATTTCAAGACAGGTTTCATATTGACCTGGGCCGCGCGAGGCGAAGAACGCATCCGCTTTGGAACGATCACGCTGGCGGTCCTGCCGCGTTCGTCGTCTTCGTTCCGCGCGAAGGCGAGCTATGTTTTCGGCGCGCGACATCGCCGTATTGAGCGCTACTTCGAACTGGCCAAGTTCGGTTGCGTCACGATTAAGCTCTTCACGTGTGCGTCTCACCTGGGACGACATGTACTGGGCCACCCAATATCTAAAGTCTGTTGAAGTTAACTGCGCGTAGCGCGCGGCCGTTTCTGCCGCTTCTGTCTCGTAATTGTTCAGCGTCTGCTTCCTGCAGTCGAGCCAGCTCTGTCTGTGGAGGAGTGTCGATTCGGCCACACGCAGTGTTGCCAGACTATCTATCGCGTGCAGCTCCCGGGCATCGTCCGGCTGCAGATAGGGCTCGGCGCCGCAGCTTCCCGCATAGTCGAGATTCACCCGGAGTGCGGCAATACCTTTTGCACGGGCGATTTGGTGGTCATGATCACTATCAAAGTCGGCCACCTCCCAGGGGAAGGCGGCTGCTGCGTCCCCAACGAATTCATTCCACGTCTCAGTTGCAGTGCAAGAACCGCTCGTAGAACCTGAAAAGGCAAATTTGATGGGAATGCGTGCCTTGGACTGGGGAAGTCCGGAGATGCGCGAACGCAAAACAACGTCGACGGCCGACTGTTCAAAGACTGGACTGGTGCAACTGACCTCGTCAATTCGCTTCGAAGCATCAGACTGGAGTTCGAATGCAATCTTGCAGCATCCCTCGATTCCCTTGAGTTCGGCGTCTACGGGAAAGGTAATATCGGCCAGCTCGATAACCGACACTTGCGCTGCCCCCTCATGCCGAAAACAGCCAACCAAAATTGCAATTGCTAATCCCGCACGCAACATCGTTACCCCTCCCGCGCAAAAGCTTTCTCGAGCTCCAACCCGGCAATATTGTCATACAAACGCAAACTCGTCTCTGCTGCTCGGCAAAGAGGCAGACTTCTTCAGCGAGAAGCTGAAGCCACGATGCTGTCAGGCTAATGCCAAGTCGTCTCTGTCTTCGAAGAAGCGAACGCGATTAGACGGCCAGAAGCAGGCGCCATTCCTGGAGCACGGCGTCACGGTTGCGTTTGAGGCGGGATCTAGACTTGAGATGGCGATCTAAGTTGAAGTGATTGTGAAACGAGGCGTAGCGGATCGTCTCGTGACTGACTTCAATCCTCCGTCGATGAGGTGTTGGACGAGCCCGCCGGGCCCGAAGAGAATGAGAAGCCAAACCATTGGATGGGCGAACGACAAATAATGTCGATGGGAGTGAGCCTAGGTATCATCAATCAGGCGACGGAGATCACATCGCCATTGATCAAGGATTTCCTGGAAAACAGAGACAGCAAGACAATAAAAAGCCCGCCAGTGACGGGCTATCTCGGAAGTTTCGAGATCTGGTCTTCAAATCCATGGGTGCGTGGCGGTGTTGTCAGACTAATGCAAAGTCGTCTCTGTTTTCTAAGGAGCAAAGAGATTTAGGCGGCCAGAAGCTGGCGCCATTCGAGGAGGGCGGCGTCTCGGTTCAGCTTGAAGCGAATTCTTGAATTGAGGTGCCTATCGAGGTTGAAGTGGTTGTGAAACGAAGCGTGGGTTGAGGCGAACTTTTGAAGATTGCCCATCCTTCGAAATCGGGACATCGCTCGCTCCCGTCGCCGGAAGGGCAGGTGACTATTCTCGGCCCGATTGTTGAGATGTCGACCGACCTCCTGGCGATCGATATTCCCGATTTCCTTCATCGCTGCGCCGTACGATCTTAGCCGATCGGTGACGACTGTCCGCGGTGCGCCGTAGCGCTTCATGGCTTTCTTCAAGAATCTTAGAGCCGCTGATTTGTCTCGTGTTTTCGTGACATAGCTTTCGAGCACTTCGCCTTCATGATCGACGGCACGCCAGAGATAGTGGGTCACGCCATTGATCTTCACGTAGACTTCGTCGAGGTGCCAGCGCCATTGCGTGACCTGACGAAGCTGCTGAGACCGACGTCGGCGTATCTCTTCCGCAAACATTGGTCCGAACCGGTTCAACCAGTAGCGGACTGTCTCATGGCTGACTTCAACTCCGCGTTCGTGAAGCAGGTCTTCGACATTTCGAAGCGACAGCGGAAATCGGACATACATCATCACGGCTAACCGGATGATCTCGGGCGATGTTTTGAAATACCGAAAAGGGCTTTTGGACATGGCGAAACGATACTGCGACGACCTACCTCGTCTCAAGTAAAGTTCTTCTGACAATGCCATCATGACGGCAAGGCGGATGATTTCAGGCGACGTTTTGAAGTAGCGGAATGGAGATTTTGTCATGCCGGAGAGAGTAGGGCGGTCGGGATGGCCGACTCAAGCGAAGTTCTTCTGACAATACCCTTTTGAGCATGGACTGAACTTATCCAGATCCACCTAGGCGCTCAATGCTGGTTTGGTCTGACAGTGCCCCAGTTGGCCCAATCCTTGCGTTGCCCTTGATCAGTGAAGCGAAAGAAGTGTCGATGACAACAACTGCGTTAGGCCATGGCCGTCTTGAAGATCGGCTGAACAATTTCACAGCGCTACGGATCGGATTTGCATTCCTTATCCTATATGGACATTCGCTCATGATACCCCAAGGCCTACCGATGGAAGGGACATGGGCAAGCGTAATCGACACCATTGTACAATACGCGCTCGATGGCTTCTTTATCTTGTCAGGCTATATGCTTGCCGCGTCGCTAGCCAAATCGCAGGATATGACAAGTTATTGGCTAGCGCGGAGCCTCCGCATTTTTCCTGGCTTGGTCATTGTTGTTTTCGCCTGTTGGCTATTACTCGGGCCGATAATGACAAACCTTTCAATAAGCGCGTATTTCGCTTCTTCACAAAGCTGGGCTTATCCATTTTTGACACTGTCACAGCTCAACCCGCAAGGCGAACTTCAAGGCGTATTCGAGCACAATGCAATAAATGAAATTAACCGGCCTCTGTGGACTATTCGCTACGAGTTGGTTTGCTATGTGCTAGCAGGTGTCGCAGCTGGCCTAGGCGTGTGGCGTCAGTCTTGGGGCATACCAGCGATTTTCGCTGCGTCCTTGATAGCATCATTCAGCATTCAAGTGTTTACCTATACCGGTCCACTAGATGAAACTGCTGGAGCTATGGCTCGCTTCGGACCAGCATTTATGACAGGGGCGCTTTTCTACCGCCTCAAACATTTAATCGCCCTTACTGCCTTTGGTTCGGTCCTGGTCCTGTTGTTGGCCTATGCCTCTTTCGGAACTCCTGCTGGCATAGTCGTCGGCCAACTCGCCAATGCGTACGTCTTACTATGGTTGGGGTTTAAGAAGATCCCTGGCTCGATGGGGCGGCAAGTTCGAGACGTTAAAGATATATCCTACGGCGTCTACATCCTGCATTGGCCAATTGGACAGATGGCTGTGGCGCTGAATCCTGGTATTGGGATAGGCACCTTGTTCGCTGTCATGGCCTCTAGTACGCTCATAATGGCTATAGCGCTTCGTCATTTTGTCGAAGAGCCGGCTCTGCGGGCAAAGCCAGCCCTACGCGTTAGTTTGAACAGCGCAATCAATCGAAGCGCCAGCCGCGTTGTTTACAATTGAAAGGCTCAGCGAACGCCCGAAGATCCCGCTTGATCGCGATCGGCGAGTTTTTGCGACATCCAGAAAAAAACTAGCTCGCTTTGGCACCTTCAGTTGAACTTTGCTTGAGCCGGACATCCCGATTGCCTTAATCTCCGCCACACGATCACATCATCCAGAGCAGTATCTGGATGCCGAAGATCACAACGACCCATCTATATAGCCGGCGCTCCATCGGAGAGCGCTTATTCTGCAACCTTCCCGTTTGATTCCTGGTGGTCCATCACGCCGTCAAGGCAATTTGCACCTTCGGTATTTTTCTTGCAGATCGCCATGATCCTGTAGGAGGCGTCGCGGCCTTGTTTGACCATGAATTCAACCTCGTCGCCTTCGGAAAAACGAGAGAGATCAACTCCGCCCATAATACCGAACCTCATGGTCATGGCGCCCATGGCTACGCCCTCGAAGGGGCCGTGCTCGATCGTCAGAAAGTCCTGTTCGTCATCGACCGATCGGATTGTGCCGAAGGCGTGACCGATGCCACCATCGCCGGCCTTATGACCTGCATGATGCATGGCGTTGTCTTCGGCTACATCCATGGGCGTTGCTGCTGTGTCCCCCAATGCGGGTAGTGTGTCGCGGGCATTGTCGCAGGCTACGAGGCCAAACGCGAATAGGCTAACTGCGATCAGGTTCAATGGTGTCATAGCGGGTCCTTTTGGAGGCTGAGTTTAAATGGATTTTTGTCTTCTTCGATTGGTTCGGCGCTAGCGAAAAGCTTTGACCCCAGAGGCAATAAAGCGAGTGGCCGGGTGGCGATCCGAGTCGGAAGGCGGGCAGGCCGCGCATTCCAAGGCAAATGGTTGCCGAGCGTCTGAGACCCGGCTTGCGGGAAAGCCGGGCCGAAATGCTAAAAAAACGGTTAGTGATGCCCGCTGACGTGCTCATCAGGCGTCATACCGGACATGGATCCGTGTCCGCCCATGTTGCAGTCCATCATGCCGTCGCCTTTCATCATCGACATCATGGATTGCTTGAAAGCATCCGGATCGCCGCCGATCGGCATCATCATGGCGATATCATAATTGTCGCTGTCGTCCTGCTTGAGCATGAAATGGACGTTGTCGCCATTCTCGAATTTGTCGAGCGCAACCATTCCGCCGACCTCGAAGTCCATTGTCATTTCACCCCAGCCGATCTTCTTGATCGGATCGTGTGAAATATTGACGGTTCGGGCATCCAGATCGACGCTGTTAATGACACCAAAGCCGGGCGCCATGTCGCCGCAGCAGCTCATGCCGGACATGTCCATGTCTTTCATACTGTCCATTTTCATGCCGGCCTCCTGGGCGAGCGCCGGACCAATCAGGGCCAGTCCGAGGATTGCGCCTGTGACGGTGGTCTTTCTGACGAGGGTTTTCATCGTTTTCTTCCTTTTTGATTGTCAGGCGCGGCTTTCAACAGAGGCCCCCGATGCGCGCCGGGACGGGGGAATAGGGTGGATGGACACGGGACTATTATTTCGACCTCAGATATTTGATGAGGGCAGCGATCCCGAGCAGGAGGAGGAGGACAGCAAGCAGCATGAAAATCATGCCGAACAGGCCGCAGCCCATCATGCCGCCGTCCATCATCATCCTGTCTGGTGAACGATCCTGCGCGGCCGCCGGCAGCATGGCGCCACTCAGAAGCAGTGGAAACAAAAGCGGAATTTTCAACAGGTGTCTCGTCATGGTTTTTCTCCTTCGGGGGTGAATGAGCCGGCCCGGTTATCCGGTTCGGCCCGGGGTAAATCTGATGGAATCTGCAGCCCGACCCGGATGTAGTAGATGGCCGGGATCACGATCAGGGAGAGGATGAGGGTCGAGGCCATGCCGCCAAGCATGGGCAGGGCAATCCGGCGCATGACGTCCGACCCGAGGCCGTCGGTCAGGAAGATCGGGGCAAGACCTGCAAAAATGGTCGTGACCGTCATCAACTTCGGCCTGACGCGCATGGCCGCGCCCTTGCTGACAGCTGCGAAAAGCTGGCTCCTGTCAGACGGGTTCGCCTTTCGGACTTCCGCGTCGATGTAGAGCAGCATCACGACGGCAGTCTCCACAGCAATACCGCCAAGGGCAATGAAGCCGACGGCCACGGCGACAGACAGGTTGTAGCCAGCCAGCCAGACGGCCCACATCCCGCCGATCAGGCCGAAAGGCAGGCTCGCCATGATGATGAGGGTCCGGTCGAGCCTTCCGAAATGGAGCATCAGGAGCAGGAAAATCAGGGCAATCGCCGCTGGAATGGCAATTTTCAGCCGCGCATTCGCTTCCTGCATCTGTTCATACTGGCCGGAGAACTCCACCGCATATCCAGCAGGTAGGTCGACGGCGTTGGCAATCATCTGTCTGGCGTCTGCAACATAGCTGCCCATGTCCCGGTCCGCGATATCGACGAAAACCCAGCCAGTCAGCCGGGCATTTTCCGACCGGATCATTGGCGGGCCTTCCGTATAGGAAATGTCCGCCAGTTCGCTGAGAGGGATATGGGCGCCGGACGGGGCGGGGACGAGTATCTCTTCCAGGTCTGTGGCACTCTCACGAAATGGCCGATCATAGCGCAGGATGATGTCATAGCGTTCCCGGCCCTCGACAGACTGGGTGAGTGTCATGCCGCCCAAGGCGGTTTGGATCACGGACTGGAAGGTGGCCATGTCGATATTGCGCCGGGCGAGTTCACCTCGGTCCGGCGTGATCTCGAGATATTTGCCTCCCATGACCCTGTCGGCGAAGGCCGAGCGCGTTCCGGGTACGTCCGAAACGGCCGCTTCTATCTCCCGGGCAATGGCTTCGATCTCGGTCAGATCGTCTCCGGTGACCTTGATACCAATGGGCGTGCGCACACCTGTTGAAACCATGTCCATACGGATCTTGATCGGGTAGCCCCATGAGTTCACAAGGCCGGGCATTTGCAGCTTGGCATCGAGCTCATCGGTGATGTCCTCGACCGTCACACCTGGCCGCCAATCCTCCTTCGGTTTCAGCTTGATCCATGTCTCGATCATGGTGAGTGGCGCCGGATCGGTCGCGGTATCGGCGCGCCCGGCCTTGCCGAAAACACGGTCAACTTCGGGAACAGTCTTGATGACGCGGTTTGTCTGGCCAAGAATCTCCCGCATCTTGGTCGATGACACGCCGGGCAGGGTGGTCGGCATGTAGAGGAGCTCGCCTTCATAAAGAGCCGGCATGAATTCCGAGCCGATCCTCTGGACGGGCACGATGACGCTAGCCGTCAGCGCGAGTGCAAGGGCGACTGTGATCCACTTGAACCTCAGGGCTAGATGGAGCAGCGGTTTGTAGGCCCAGACGAAGAAGGCGTTCAGTGGATTGGCTTCCTCGCGGCGAAAGCGCCCCCGCATGAGATGCAGCATCAGGACAGGCACGAGCGTGACCGACAGGATGGCGGCGAAGGCCATCGCATACGTCTTGGTATAGGCAAGCGGACTGAAGAGCCTGAAGCTCTGACCGGTCAGGGCAAAGACCGGCAGGAAGGAGACCGTGATGATCAGGAGTGAAAAGAATATGCCGGGGCCGACTTCCTGGGCGGACTCGACCAGCGCCTGACGGCGGACTCTCGGATCGGGTTTCGGTCCCAAGTCCGCCAGTTTCCGGCTGGCATTCTCGACGAGCACGATCGAGGCGTCGACCATCGCTCCAATCGCGATTGCGATACCGCCAAGCGACATGATGTTCGCGGTGACGCCCTGCCAGGACATGATCAGGAAGGCCCCGAGCACACCAAGAGGCAGGGTAATAATGGCGACCAAGGACGAGCGAACATGCAGGAGGAAGATCAAGATGACGAGCGTGACCGCGATGCCTTCCTCGATAAGCTTGTCCTTCAGATAATCGACCGAGCCTTCGATGAGCGGGGCGCGATCATAGACGGTGACGATCTCGACCCCTTCCGGCAGGCCGCTCTGGAGGCTGTGGAGTTTCTCCTTCACGCGGTCGATCACAGAGAGGGCATTCTCGCCATCACGCATGACGACGATGCCCGCTACCGTTTCACCTTCGCCATTGAGCTCCACGATACCGCGCCTGAGAGCTGGGCCTTCGACAATCCGCGCCACGTCGCTCAACTGGACAGGTGTGCCATCCTCCGCCTTGATCACGACCTGTTCGAGATCGATTTTCTCATCGACATAGCCGGATGAGCGGATCACATATTCGGTTTCACCCTGTTCGAGCACACGGCCGCCGACCTCGCTCGAGGCGGCGCGCACCGCATCCCGTATGCGTGTAATCGACAAGTCGTAACTTCGCAGGCGGTTGGGATCGAGGAGAACCTGGTATTCCCGGACAAAGCCGCCGACGGACGCGACTTCCGCGACGCCTTCCACACCTGCGAGTTCGAGCTTCAGGAACCAGTCCTGAAGCGAACGGAGCTCCGCGAGATCGACGTTGCCGCTCTTGTCGACCAGGGCATACTGGTAGACCCAGCCGACGCCTGTCGCGTCGGGGCCAAGCTGTGGCACGGCGCCATCCGGCAGCTCCGACCCCAGTCTTGAGAGGGCTTCCAGGACGCGTGAGCGTGCCCAGTACATATCAACATCATCGTCGAAGATGACATAGACGAAACTGGTGCCGAACATGGAAGAGCCGCGCACATCCTTCGTCCTTGGCAGGCCGAGAAGATTTGTCGACAGGGGATAAGTAACCAGATCCTCGACGATCTGCGGGCTCTGGCCGGGAAAATCGGTGCGTATGATGACCTGTGTGTCGGTCAGGTCCGGCACTGCATCAAGGGGCGTGCGCTGGATGGCCATCCACCCCGTGATGGCGAGGGCCGCAGCGAGCATCAGGACAATGAGCTGGTTGGACACCGACCAAGAGATCAGCTTCGCGACCCATGATTTTGATGGATCACGACCGGCGAGGTCGTTTGAATCTTGTTCTGACATGCCTACCTCCTAGCGCTCGCTGGCCTGGTTGACGCCAGGGGCGCCGCGATCGGCATTCATCGGCATGCCGGCCATCGGGTCTGGCCAGCCGATCTGTTCTTCTCCATCATCGCTATAAGGGTTGGCGGGGGTGCCAGCCTCCTGAAGCCAGTGCCGGTCAGTTGCCCTGTCCCTGTAGAGGGCCAGACCCGCATCCCTGTAGTGCTGTGGCGCGCCTTCGAGCAACCAGGGTTTCAGGGCTTCCACTAGTTTGGCGAGCTGTGTGGTGAGATCTTCATTGCCGACGGAATTCCGCGCTGCGGCCAGCGCGGTTTGCGAGGCATTGATGACCGGCGCCAGCTTGGTATTCGCGTAGCGATCTCTCAGTACAGGCGCCAGGGCGAGGGCCGGGTCGACGAACAGCGGATCAATGTCATATGCATCCGTCAGTGCTTCGTGGAAATAGAGCGCCATGTCGGTGAAGTGATTGATCTCAGCCAGGGTTTCGTAGTCCATCGGAATATCGGAGAGCGGTGTTTCCGGACCGGCCGGTCTCGCTTCTGGAGCCTCCAACTTGGAAAGGCCTTCTTTCAGGTTCGCTTCGCTATCGAGCAGGAACTGGCCGCTGGCGACGACCACTTCGCCGCTTTCCAGGCCCGACAGGATCTCTGTTCGGCCATCGGCCGAAATCCCGGTTTGCACCGCGCGTCCGGAGAAACGGCCATTGCCTTTGGCGATGACGACACGGGCGCCCTCACCACCAAGCAGAATGGCTTCACTTGGGACCGAAAGCCGCGGACGGCCACCGATATTCAGGCTTATGTCCGCATAGGCGCCCGGGCGAAGATAGCCCGATGCATTATCCACTTCGATCCTGACATTGGCCGTGCGGGTATTCGGGTCAATTGTCGGATAGATATAATCGATGCGGCCTTCGCCAGGCGCATCAGGCGCGCTTGGAAAATCGAGCTCGGCCGGCATGCCTGTCTCCACCAGAGGCAAATCGCTCTCCGGCACAGAGGCAATGACCCACACATCGGCATAGGATTGAAGCCGTAATATGGGCGTGCCGGGTTTTACATAGTCGCCATTGCGGATTTGGAGCTCGGCAACCGTGCCGCCAGCTTCCGCATAGACCGGGACGCGCTCAATGACCTGGCGGGTTTCGGTGAGCAGGTCGATGGCCGCGTTCTGCATACCAAGTGAGCGCAGGCGCTGCCGGACCGACGCGATACGCGCCTCGTTTCCAATTTTGAAAGAGTTCAGATAATCCCTTTGCGCGGCGATCAGGTCCGGACTGTAGATCCGGTAGAGAAGGCTACCAGGGCGGACCGTGTCCCCCTCGGCATTGACCGCCAGATCCTCGATCCAGCCTTCGAGCCGCGATACGGTAACATTCTCCAGCCGTTCATCGGTTTCGACCGTGCCGAAGGCTCTCAGTACCCGGCTGAAATCCCTGGTCTCGGCCGGTGCTGTCCTGATCCCCATGGTCTGGATCATTTCCGGCGATACCGCCACGCCCGAGCCTGTGTCATCGGCATAGACCGGGATATAATCCATGCCCATGGAATCCTTTTTAGGAACGGGGGAAGTGTCCGGCTTGCCCATGGGATGCTTGTAGTAAAGGATTTCTCCTTTTGTGCCCGCTGGCTCCTGCGCCTTTTTGGCGGGCACCAAATCCATGCCGCAGATCGGGCAGGTCCCGTCCGGATCGGTCGAGATATAGTGCGGGTGCATGGGGCAGGTGTATTGCTGCGTCTCGTTCGAGGTGGCCGGCAATTCAGCCTGGCCGCCCGATGTTCGGGCAGGCGCGCCGCATGCGGCAAGAAAGAGGGCGGCAGATGCCGTGCCCATTATCAGGAATGTCTTTTTCATTGTGTTACCAGGAGGGCGTTGAGGCGTGCGATCGCAGCGGCCTTGCGGGCCGTTTCAGCTTCGATTTCCGCCCGGAGTTTGAGAATGGCGATCTCGCCGTCGATGATCGGCGCATAGCCGCCAACACCGGACTCATAAGTAATCAACTGGGCCTCGACTTCGTCTTCGACGGCAGCAATTTTGACCTGCAGGACATTGATACTGTCATCGGCCGAGCGGATAATGGCGTCCCGGGATGCGTACTGAGCCGCCGCATTCCGTGCGGCAGCCTGGTAGCGTTGCTCGGCGCCGGCCCGCTCAGCCTTAGCGGCGCGCAAGTTTGGTGCCTGCTTCCTTTCGGCCCAGAGCGGAACCGTAAAAGTCACCATACCGGAGACCCAGTCATCCCCCGCGAACATCGCGCCTTCATCGCGCTGTTGATAAGTGAGCTGGGCCCCCCATTCTGGCTTCCAGGCCGCGCGGGCCTCGTCGATACCGTAATCGGTAACGCGGACGGCCGCGTCGGCAACACGCACGGTATGGAACTCAAGCGCGGTACCGGACCAGTCTTTTTCAGTCAGGGGAGGGGCGCTGGTCGAGGGAACCAGACCGACGAGCTCGATCAGGAGCGCATCGGTCTCGGCTTCCTGCTGATCGAGATCAACAAGCGTCCGGGACACTTCCGCCCGCTCGCTTTCAATTTCGGCGAGGCGGTAAACGGCCGGGCGGCCCGCATCGATTTCGGCTTCTACAATGTCGACAAGCTCGTCATATTTGGCATTTTGCGCTTCGGCGAGGGTTCTCTGTCTGGCTAATCTTCTCTTGTCCGCGAGAAGGGCGATCAGTTCGGCGCGCAATGCCGCGTAACGAGCATCGCGAACCGCCTCGGTCCGTACCGACATCGCCCGGGCCTCACCAGCGCGCGCTTGCCGGCCTGCGAGGTTTGGAATTTGTTGCCGGATACCGACGGCTTTATTGGTCGGCAGGTAAGTGTCGAAGGAGGGATCGAAAATCGGAAAGTTGTTGATCCCGAGGGATACGACGGGATCCGGTAACGCTGTTGCGGCGATAGCACGCTCCCGGTTGGCCTCGGCATCATAACCGAGAGCGGAAAGGCTTGGATGCGACTTGAGACGGGCTTCAAGCTCGTTAAAGCTCTGAGCGCTGGCAATCGTCGCCTGTGGGATAGCAGCAAACGCTGCGACCAGCAGGATTCTGGCAATATGGGGCATGATAAAACGGGATTTCCTGAATTGTGTGAAACGATGACGTCAGGCTGCTGTGGAAGCCGAAGGTCACCGCTCTCAATTCAGGAAGCGCTGTTTCAGAGTAACGGGTGTCTGGTGTGGCAGGACCGCATTTGGCGGTGGTCCTGTCGAGAGGGTCGACCGTTCAGGCGGAAACGCAACGGGCGCTTCAGCGAGTATGATCGGCAGGATAGGAGAAGGATCGACAGACAGTGTAATTGGGTTGGCGTCCGACTGCGCCTGGATCAGCATGGGCGCGCAATCAATGCCCGCCAGGCAATCTGAATCCGACGACGACTGCGGGGATTTATCTGCGTCCGCCTCGATTTCCATCGCCATATCGTGGCAAGGATGACTTGTGCTGATTTCGACCTTGGTGGCCGCCTCGTCGCCCAACATGAACGGACATGCCATGACAGGCTGCGCAGTAAGAATTGCTGCGGCCAAAAGGGTCAGGAGTCGTATCAGAATGGGCATCGATTTGGTGGTTAGGTCAATAATCCAGAAATTTCAGTACAATACATTGAGAGATTCTATCATTTCTTGCGCCCGCCGAGCACTGCGACAAGCTCCTCGACCTTTTCTCGTCGCTCGTCGACATTGTTTCCAGTCAGGGCATGGTCCACGCAGGTCGCAATGTGATCGTCGAGAATAGTAGCTTCCAGCCCCGCCAGCGCGGCCTTCACTGCCTGCACCTGACGGATTACGTCGATACAATAGCGATCTTCCACCACCATCCTCGATATGCCGCGCACCTGTCCCTCGATGCGGGCCAGCCTGCGGGTCGCGGCCTCTTTAGTTTCAGTCTTCATGGCAAATACCCCATACGGGGTATATATATGGGGACCTCGTGAAGCAATTGCCAGTCTCTTTATGCGTCAGCAACAGAAAATTCAGCCCAAGATAGAGTTATGGTCATCTCTCAATGGCATTTCCAGCTGCGGTCCACGCCTTCATCGAGCCGATATAGACATCGACCTCGGAGAACCCGTTCCGCAGAAGCTGGGAGGCGGCAATCGTGGCGCGTGCACCGCTTCCGCACATGACGGTGACGGGCTTGTCCGGGTCGAGGTCACTGGCCGCATCAGGCAGCTTGCCGACATAGGCGTGCTTGCTGTCCTTGATGTGGCCGCTCTCATATTCATCGATGGCGCGGACATCGAGCAAGGTCCAGCCTTCGGGCGGGTTGTCCACCCGCGCGGCGACCGTTTCAGTATCGATGAAATCAAGCACGTCGAGCGGGCCGTTCTTGACGGCGAGGGGCATGGCGCCGCTGACAAATCCGCTCACATTGTCGAAGCCGATCCGCTGAAGCGTGATGGCCGCGTCGACGGCCTGGTCCTCATCCCGAGCCAGTAGCAGCACCGGTTTGTCGTTTGGCAGTAACCAGCCCGCGAAGGCGGCAAGCATGTCGTGCGGGATGCAGAGCGAGCCTGTGCGGTGGCCGCCGGCAAAGTCAAAAATGCCGCGAACATCGAGGCAGATCGCATCGCCTGGATCGAGCAACATCGCCGGGGAGGAAGGCAGAGGCGCAGGCGGTGCGGCTTCGGCGCCTTCTATGTTGCCTTCTTCCATGCGCCGGAAGTAGGGCGGAATGTAGTGGTTTTCCGCGACTTTAGCATCGATAAAAGCCTCCCGGCCCCCGATTTGCAGGCGCG
Organism: Henriciella marina DSM 19595; assembly: GCF_000376805.1. Classification (NCBI taxonomy): domain Bacteria; kingdom Pseudomonadati; phylum Pseudomonadota; class Alphaproteobacteria; order Hyphomonadales; family Hyphomonadaceae; genus Henriciella; species Henriciella marina. The sequence goes on from NZ_AQXT01000002.1 coordinate 3,037,738, forward strand.
GATTGTTGAGCTTTTCATGGCCGATGGAGGAGAACTCCCGGTCGGCCATGCCCGAGCCACAGACCGAACCTGCGCCATGCGCGGGATAGACGAGGCACTGGTCGCCGAGCCCCAACAGTTTCTCCAGGCTGTCATAGAGCAGGCCGGCGACTTCGCGTTTGCGGTCGGGATAGAAGTCCGTGCGCCCTACATCGCCAATGAACAGGGCATCGCCCGTGAACACGCCAACCGGGCCTTCCTCGAAGCTCTTGTCATAAAGCACGTAGGACAGGCTGTCGTCGGTGTGCCCGGGCGTTTCGAGCACCTTGAGCAGGGCCTCACCAATCTCGAACGTGTCGCCTTCGCGCGTCTCGGCGGCGTACTGGATTGGCTTTTCAGGGTTCGGCCCGTGCCAGACCTTTGCGCCGGTCTCTTTCTTCAGCACGGCGGCGCCTGAAAGCAGGTCCTCGTTCCGGTGGGTTTCGAAGACGTGCTTGATGACAGAGCCTTCCTCACGGGCGAGGTCCAGATATATGTCGATGTCACGCCGCGGATCGATGACCGCAGCTTCGCCATCAGCACTCAGGAAATAGGAAAGGTGGGCAAGACCCTGTGTCTTGATCTTTTCGAGTCTCATTCTGTTTCGCTCCTTTTCGGGATCGAATGGGTCTGACTGGACGTGGAAAGCGCGTCAGTCCTCGGCGATGGATGCACCGGCAGCGTCTTCTGGATTGAGCGTGCCTTCAAAAGGGGGCACGGGACGGCTTTCCGCCTCGCTCTCGGTCGACGCCGGACCATTCTCCGCGATGTCCGAAATCAGCCACTCCATTTCCTTTATCTCGCGGCGCTGGGCCGTGATGATCTCGTCGGCAAGCTCACGTACACGGACATCGTCGATGCCGGCGCGTTCACTGGTCATGATGGCAATGGAGTGGTGGGGGATCATCGCTTTCATGTACGACCGGTCCTCGACCGTGCTTTGGCTGCGCACCAGCCACAACGCCAGGACGAACACGACGGCAGCGCCAACGAATATACTGATATTGATGCGGCTGTCCTTGTACATGTTGAGCATGAAGCTCAGCATCACGACGGCCATCGCCGCACCCATAATGAACGCCATGTAAAAGCGCGTCTCACTCCAGCGAACATGCTCCCACGCATAAGTGTTGAGATACATCAGCCCAAACATTACGATCATCGATGTGATGATCATTGCGCCGAACCGCCAATAACTATTCTTCATATCCACTTTCAACATCCTCCTTATACAGTGGTGGGGTATTTCCACGACTAACGGAGAAGGGTGTAAACAGTTCCGTGCTAACCAGATTTTTGAATTCCGCCTGAAGTTGGGCCATCCATTTGGTTTCGCATAAGAAGGAAAATGAAGGATGCCGAGCAGGAAATCAGCAGGAAACCATTGAGTGATTCCAGTCCGGCCAGGAACCGCGAATGTCCGGTTGGATAGATATCGCCCAGCCCAAGCGATGTGTAGTTGACGAGGGAGAAATAGAATATGTCCATGAACCCGTCCGCTTCGCCGCCCTTGAAACCACCTAAATCAAAGACATCCAGTAGCTTGAAGCTGGTTGCATAGAGCGTTGCCTCAGCCAGGTGCGCCAAGCCTGCACCTACAATCCCAGAGAGTACGATCGGGAGTCCTGAGCGCGCTTCATGGTTCAGGCGTAGGTTCAGGTGCGCCAGTGCGAAATAATGTAACGTACTCGCCAGAGCAAAAGTGAGCAGTCCAATCAAGCTTGCAATGATCATAAATGGGCTTTGTGTTGGTCGTTTCCGGCCCCCTCTCCGGGAGGATTATCGCGGAGCTGTTTCAGGAAGAAATGCTCGAATGAAAACACTGCAGCTATGCCGAAAGCCGCGATCAGGATGATGACTGGATCGGCTTGCCACTTCAGGACGAGGAAGGCGATCAGGACGACGGCATCGAGCGCCATTGCACAGATAAGGATTGCAGGTGCGGCGCCGACTTCCTTTCTCAAATGCCGGAAGACGCCCCAATGGATGATGATATCCATGACCAGATAGAAGATTGCGCCAAGCGAAGCGATGCGACTGAGATCGAAGAAAGCCGCGAGCAATCCGGCAGCCACAACCGTATAGACGAGCGTATGACGCTGTACCGTTCCGGGCATGCCGAAATGTCTATGCGGAATCAGGTTCATGTCGGTCAGCATGGCGAGCATGCGGGAGACGGCAAACAAGCTGGCAAGCAGGCCTGAAGCTGTCGCGATGATCGCAATCGTTACTGTGAACCATAATCCATAGTTTCCAAGTGCAGGCCGAGCCGCCTCGGCAAGGGCATAGTCCTTCGCCGCAACAATCTCCGAGACAGTGAGGGTTGATCCGACAGAGAAACAGACAAGGAGATAGATGAACGTGCAGAGCGCAAGCGAGATCATGATGGCCCGCCCGACGTTGCGGTTCGGTTCCTTCACCTCGTCGCCACTGTTCGTGATGGTGGTGAATCCCTTATAGGCTAGTATGGCGAGTGCGACTCCGGCTAGAAATCCGCTTGCAGACGTGTTGTCGGCAAAGCCATCTGCTGCGGGCTGGAAGCTGAATCCCGCAGCCCAAAGCGCAACAAGCGCGAAAATCAGTATGCCACCAATCTTGAGAATGGCCGTGACCTTGGACACGCCGCCGATCACCTGATTGCCGGCAACATTGATCACGAAAGCCATGATGATCAATCCGATTGCCAGCAAGGGGACAAGTGGGCCGCCTTCGACGCCGAACAGCTGCAGCGTGTACGTACCGAACGTGCGGGCGACCAGGCTTTCATTGATGATCATCGAGAACGCCATCAGCAGGGCGGCGCTTCCGGTCACGGTAGACGGCCCGTAAGCGCGTTGGAGTATCATCGCGATCCCGCCGGCGCTCGGATACTTGTTGGAGACTTTGATATAGGAATAGGCGCTGAATCCGCTGATGATGGCGGCCGTGAGGAAGGCGAGCGGAAACAGGTCGCCTGCAAATCCAGCGACCTGGCCGGTCAGGGCAAAGATGCCGGCACCAATCATCACACCCGTCCCCATGGCGACGGTGCCAGCGAGCGTCAGTGATCCTTGCTTGTACTCATCCTTACTCATGGTCTGGCCGGTTCAGAGACCAATCGCGTTCCCCGATAGGAGGCTTCCGTCCTGGCATCCTCTCCAGAGAAGATGATGACATCAAACGGATCTGGCGCGTTCGGTGTTTCCATGCCGGGAGAGCCTTGCGGCATGCCGGGGATCGAGAGGCCGTCAACGTCAGGCTTTTCTTCGAGCAAGCGTCTTATTTCCCGAGCAGGGACGTGACCTTCAACGACATATCCGGCGACGTCTGCGGTATGGCAACTCATCAGCTCAGCCCGAACACCGAGCTGTGACCGAATGGGTGTCAGGTCCTCTTCCTCTTTCACGATGACGTCGAAACCCTCGTCATGCAGGTGGTCCACCCAAGCGGCGCAGCAACCGCACCACGGCGTCTTGTGAACGGTGACCGTTTGCGCGTTCGCTGCAGGCGACGCGGTCAAGAGCATCACGCCCACTATCAGGGCTGCAATGATCAGCCCGCCAAGCGCGCTCATACCAACCAGTCTGGACATGTCTGTGCTCCGAAAAGTTAGAGCTTAAGGGATCTCAGCCGCAAGGCGTTGCCGATGACAGAGACCGAGCTGAAACTCATGGCGGCCGCCGCGATCATCGGGCTCAGTAGCAGGCCAAAGAAGGGATACAGAATGCCGGCGGCAACCGGCACACCGAGCGTATTATAGATGAAGGCGAAGAAAAGGTTCTGGCGGATGTTACGCATCGTTGCGTGGCTGAGCTCCCGGGCCTTTGCGACCCCGATAAGATCGCCTTTCACAAGGGTTACACCTGCACTCTCCATGGCTACATCGGTTCCGGTTCCCATCGCGATTCCGACATCTGCCTGTGCGAGCGCAGGCGCATCATTTATGCCGTCACCGCACATGGCCACGCGGGCACCGTTTTTCTGGAGTTCGGAGACGATCCGATGCTTGTCTTCAGGCGAGACGTCGGCGTGAACCTCGTCGATGCCGACCTTGTCGGCAACCGCGCGGGCTGTCGTCTCATTGTCACCTGTCAACATCACGATCTTCAGCCCTTCGGCATGGAGGCGTTCAATGGCCTCCGGTGTTGTCTCCTTGATCGGGTCGGCGACGGAGACAAGGCCTGCCGGTTTTCCGTCGACGGCGACGAACATAACCGTCTGTCCTTCGGCGCGGTACTGGTCAGCGCTTGCCCCGAGGTCGTCCGACCAGCCCGCGATCCGCTGCATCATCTTTCTGTTGCCGATGGCAACGGTTTGGCCTTCGACGCTTGCCTGTGCACCTTCGCCAGTGACGGATTCAAACCCGTGCGCGTCCTTGTTGGGTACGCCCTTGGCCTTTGCGCCACGCACGATCGCGTCGGCAAGTGGGTGCTCGCTCAAACGTTCCACGGCAGCTACGAGACTAAGCAACGAGCCTTCGTCGAAGCCTTCGCTTGGCTCGACGCGCACCAGTTCGGGGCGTCCGAGCGTCAACGTCCCGGTCTTGTCGACCACGATCGTATCGACTTTCTCAAGCGTTTCCAACGCTTCAGCATTCTTGATCAGGATGCCGTTGGACGCGCCCTTGCCGGTGCCGACCATGATCGACATTGGGGTTGCCAGACCTAGCGCACAGGGACATGCGATGATCAGGACGGCAACGGCATTCACGATTGCAAAAGCCATCGCCGGATCGGGCCCAAACACGGCCCACACCACAAAGGTCAGGATCGCTATTCCAATGACAGCAGGAACGAACCATGCGGCGACGAGATCAGCAAGCCGCTGGATTGGGGCGCGGGATCGCTGTGCGGCGGCGACCATTCGCACAATCTGGGACAAGAGCGTGTCCTCGCCGACATGCGTCGCCTCCATGACCAGCGAACCGGTTCCGTTGACCGTCCCTCCCGTTACACGGGCGCCAGCAGTTTTTTCAACGGGCAAAGGTTCGCCGGTGACCATGGATTCGTCAACCGACCCATGGCCGTCGACGACCTCGCCATCGACCGGGATTTTTTCGCCTGGCCGGACCCGCAGCTTGTCGCCGGACTTTACATCCGCGAGATCGACATCCTGTTCGCTGCCATCGTCAGCAATCCTGCGCGCAGTGGCGGGAGCAAGCTCCAGCAGTGCTCGAATGGCTCCTGAGGTGGCGCTGCGGGCGCGCAGTTCGAGCACCTGGCCAAGTAGAACCAGCGTCACGATCACGGCGGCCGCTTCGTAGTAGACCGCGACATTGCCACCATGGCCCCTAAACGTGTCCGGGAAGATGTCGGGGGCGATCGTGGCGACAAGTGAATAAACGTAAGCGACGCCGACGCCCATAGCGATCAGGGTGAACATGTTGAGGTTGCGTCGTTTCACGGATTGCCAGCCGCGCACGAAGAAGGGCCAGCCGGCCCAAACGACGACAGGTGTCGCGATCAGGGCCTGCAGCCAGACACTCCATGTCGGATCAAGCCATTGTCCGAGCGGGCTGCCGGGAATCATTTCGCCCATGACAAAGGCGAGCAGTGGCGCCGAGAAGACAAAGGCGACCCAGAAGCGCTGCGTCATGTCATCAAGTTCGCTGGTATCCTGTTCTGCCGTCACCGTTTCTGGTTCGAGCGCCATGCCGCAGATCGGACAGCCTGTATTAGCAGTTTCGCGTACCTGCGGATGCATCGGACAGGTCCACACGGTGCCTGCATAGCCGTTGGGAACCTTATCATAGGCGTCATCAGGCTTCTCTGGAGTGGCCTGATCGTCGTGATGGCACGCATGTCCGGAATGGACGTGAGAGGTGTCGTGGGTCATGGCTCTTAGTCTTTCAGCAGGAGTGCTTCACAGGACGAGGGTCTGCATTACTTTTGTGCGCTGCTGTTTCGGTTGAAGAAGTTACACAAGGGAACGAACAGAATGGCGATGTACCAGCCATAGAGATAGCTCTCGACAAGGCCGATCAGGAAACCGGGCAGCGTCCCAAACTCGAATCCGGGCAGTAGATCCTGCCATGCCGGATGCATGTGAAGGCTAGGCGGCGTCACGAGCCCCCAAACGATGCAGATCAGAAATGTAATGACGAGAAATAGGGACACGGCATGTCCCACAGATGTAATTTTCATGAGGTCGCCTTCCTGCGGGTTCGTGGCAAAGCATTGCATCGGCGGTATGCCGACAACAGACACATAATACCCCTATAGGGTATAAACAAGATTTTGTTGTCCCGTGCTTCACGGCTTTACCTTTCGCCGAGCCTTCCAGTAGTTCGTCTCCTCTTTTTCAACTGCAGCGCCGGTTTCTCGATCACGTGCCATGACGCCGCCGCCGCAAGGATCACTGGCGGCGCGGACACGGCGAGCAGGGCAACAGGATGCATGTCGGGATTAAGGAGCAAAACGCTCTGTAGGACTGGATAATGCCAGATATATATCCCGTAGGAATAGTCCGGCATGGTCGCGATTGTGCGGGAGGCGCTTCGTACCAGGCCGAAGTGCATCAATCCGGCGGCGAGCGTGATATTTGCAAGTGTTTCACCGATCGGGGTGCGGCCAAGAAGCAGAAAACTGCCTATCGCAACGCATATTGAAAGCCATCCCGCACGTCGCAAAACCGGAAAGTGCCATAGCGTCATGCCCAACAAAAAAGCGGTGGTGAACCGAAAGAGTGCGACAACGCCGTCGGGCGCATCATTCAGGATCGACGCATGTTGCAGTACCAAATAAAAAAGTTGCGAAATCAGAAGCGACGTCAGCACCCGCCACCGATTTTTCAGAAATCCGCTGAAAAACCCAATCCCCGCCAAGACATAGGCAAGCATTTCGTAACGGATTGTCCAAAGAGCCCCATTAAAGACCGGGTCTGATGACATTCCAAATACGCCGCCCGGCGCGCTCAGGGGGTCTCCCATCAATAGGACACGGAGAACGTAAGTCCAAGGTTCCGAATCAACTAGGTAGCGAATTCCGCCCGGGTTGCTAAACGCAGGTCCGAAAAAGAAAAGAAGGGCCAACATGAGCACGATGAGCGCCGGATAAATCCTTAGAAGCCTGGACCGTGCGTAGCCCTTCACATCCTTGCGCATTTCCAGACTCTTCGCGATCAGTAGCCCGGACAAAATGAAAAACCCGTTCACTGCGAGATAACTGAGCGTCCAGTCATGAATGCGCGTTGGTTCATACCCGGTGGTGATCAGCCATGCATGACCGACAACCACGCCGAGAGCCAGTCCCCAACGCAATAACGTGAAATGGTTCGCCCCAAAGAGCGGGTCCGCCCACAAACCCGACTGGTTTGCAACGTTTGACATTGATCAGGGCCGCGGCGCACGGGAGGACGAGTGCGTGTGAATAACCTGCCAGGTGCCGGCGACCTTGCGGAACAGCACCGTTTGTTTCCCGATACGCTCCAGGCGTTCGCCATTTGAGCTGAACGTGCCACTGATCGCTGTGTCCGCGACAGCCCATGCAAAGTCACTTCCCTCGAATTGCACATCTATATTCGAGAAGTCGAGTTCGAGATCCGGAATGGTATCTTTTTCGGGCTCGACATGATTTTCGACAAGGTCGAGCAGGCCAGTATTCTCGCCGCCTGATTCAAAGTACCGGGCGCCTGACCAGTCGAGAAAGTTCTGCCGGAACAGTTCGCCATCGCCGGTCTCCCAACCGGTTTCGATCGCGGCCATGATATCCAGGATCGCCTGTTCATCAGTCGAGACCGGTTTGGTGTCATGATGGCCGTCGGAGTTGTCGTGTCCGGCGGGGACCGTGCCTGACATTTCTCGATCAGCTGCACCGTCGGAATGGTCGTGATCATGTCCATCGCCGCTCGCCGATGATCCGTCCATCGTGTCGGATGGAGACTCTCCGTGAGCGTCTTGATGATCGTCTGTTGAATCCACCGTGCCTTGGTCGCCATGACCGGCCCCGCCGCCATGATCATGATCGTGGCCTGGCCCGCTGGCTTCAGGGAGGCTCTGCACGCCAAGTCCGTACTTGTAGACAATTGTGCCTCCCCACCACGCTGTAATCGTCAAAAGACCTGCCACCGCCAGGGCGCTGATCGTAAATACAGGGCCGGGCGACGCGGCCTTTCTCAGCCAGCGCCAACCAGCGAGGGTCAGTAAGGCGAGGCCCGTGAGAACAGCCCAGTTGCGATGGGTTGTCATCGCTTCATGGGACGGCGCATCGTGAGCAACGCTGTAATAGGCCTGGAAACCGGCCGCGATGGTGGCCAGAACCGCCAAGGCAGCCAATGCCAGCATCCAGTCAGCGGCCGGTCGAAGACTGTCGCGCCAGCGGCCTACAGGTACCAGGAGACCAGCCGCATATGCCAAGGCTGCAGATGTGCCGAGGGCATAGGTAAAATGCACCAGCACGGGGTGAATATTGGGTTCTATGAAACCGCCCATCTTGTTCTCCTAATACCAGGTCCGCAGGCCCACGAGAAAGACGATATCGTCGCCTTTACCGCCTGCGGCCTCGATCATGTCGCGTGTCTCGCCGAAGGCGCTTTGCCATTCGACGCCGACATAGGGCGCAAACTCCCGTCTAATTTCATAACGAAGCCGCAAGCCGGCATCGAGTGTGCTGAGCCCCGCGCCCGTTTCTCTTTCCGGTATGTCCTGCGCGGAGAGATTTGCTTCGATCCGAGGCTGCAAGATCAGCCGCTGGGTCAGGAGCAACTCATATTCAGCCTCAATGCGGGCCGTTACATCGCCTTTTTCACTGAGAAAGGCGGAAGCGTCGACTTCGAACCAGTAGGGCGCCAGACCATTCAGTGCGACGACCCCATGCGCGAGACTATCCGGTTCGATGTCGTAGCGAACGCCCGCCTGAACATTCCAGAAAGGCGCAACCGCGCGGGAATAGAGTGCCTGGATCTCAGCATCATCCACGCCCTCTCCATTCAGAGAGGCGCGGCCTTCGCTCTTGAACCAGAGCTTGTTGATATCGCCCCCATACCAAGCCTGTCCGTTCCAGTACAAACTGTCGCCCTCGTCAGACATCTGGGCCTCGAGCTGGTTGAAGAGGATGTAGAAGCTCTTCTGGTCTCCGCCTTCCGCAAGAACGTCCCGGCGAGCGTCCGCCATTACATCCTCGCCGTAGATGGCGTCGGCCTGATCCCAGGGCGGGGTTGGATTAGTGTCTTCCGCGAACGCGCTGCCGGTCGCGTAGAGCGCGAAGCCGAGGAGTAGAGGGGCTGCCAAATTCGGTTTCATCATGATTTTCCCTCCCCATGGTTCATGCCGTGATGGTCCATGGGCATATCCATCTGACCTGCCGGCATTTTTTCGGCTGGTGGCATAGCTTCTGTCGATGGAATGACGCTGACGACCTGCATCATGCCAGCATGCATATGGTAAAGCAGATGGCAGTGGAACGCCCAGTCACCGACATGTTCTGCGGTGATGTCGACGCTGACCCTGTCTGCAGGCTTGACCGTCACTGTGTGCTTGCGGGGCATGTGATGACCACCGCCATTCACGAGATCGAAGAACATGCCGTGCAAATGGATCGGGTGTGGCATCATCGTATCGTTTACGAGCGTCAGGCGAACACGCTCACCCTCGTAGAACTTGATGGACTCGGTCACCTCGGAGAATTTTACACCGTCGAACGACCACATATAGCGTTCCATGTTCGACGTCAGGTGAATGACAATTTCGCGGCCAGGCGGGCGATGGTCCTCATTCATGTCGAGCGCGCGAAGCTGGTTATAGGTGAGCGTGCGGTGGGGGACATCATCAAGCCCGAGTCCGGGTTCGCCCAGTCGGCTCATCGTCACGCCTGATACCTTTGCGACACCGGGGCCGCGCTCTATATCTGCTTCGATCTTGACGGGCTGGACGGCCGCACCGTTGGGGTCAGGCTGCATGAACATGGTGCCCATGTCGTGACCTTTCATGGCGTGATCCGACATGTCCATGTCCATGCTGGTGCCGGGACTGTGATCCATGCCCTCCATGCCTGACATGCCCGCCATGTCTCCATGGGCCATTCCCATGTCCCGCATGGTCAGCATCGGCACGGCTCGAAGCGCAGGCGCATCGGCCCGCATACCGGCACGCGGTCCGAGCGTGGCGACGGCCTGGCCGGAGCGGTCGATCGATTCGGCAACAAAGGCGTAGGCGCGCGCTTCGGTTGGCGCGATGATGACATCATACGTCTCGGCCACGCCCATCTGGAATTCGTCGGTCTCAACCGGCTGGACATTCAGGCCGTCGGCCTGGACCACGGTCATCGGCAAGCCCGGGAGGCGGACATTGAAGAGGGTCATGGCGGAGGCGTTGATAATGCGCAGGCGAACCCGCTCGCCCGGCTGGAAGACCATATTGAAATTATCGGCCGTCGAATGGCCATTGATCAGGTAGGTGTAGGTTTCGCCGGTCACGTCTGCGAGATCGCGCGGGCTCATTCGCATCTGCCCCCACATGCCGCCAAGTCCGGTTGGGTTCCACAGGGTAGGCCGGTTGAAGTTCAGGCTCTCGGCATTCTTCTTCAGCTTGTCGAAGATCCGGTGCGGATGTGTGAAGCTCCAGTCGCTTAGGACGAGCACATACTCCCTGTCATAAGCGACTGGGTCTGTACCTGCCGGATCTATGACGATCGGACCGTAATGGCCGAGTTGTTCCTGTAGACCAGAATGGGAGTGATACCAGTAAGTGCCATTTTGCGGCACCTTGAATTGATATTTGAACGTTTCGCCTGGTTCGATGCCCGGGAAGCTGACGCCCGGCACGCCGTCCATATGGAAGGGGACAAGCAGTCCGTGCCAATGGATCGAGGTGTCTTCGGCAAGCCGGTTGGTGACGTTCATTGTGACGTCATCGCCCTCGCGCAACCGCAAGAGCGGACCGGGAAGTGTGCCATTGATTCCGGTTGCCATACCGGCTTTGCCGTTGAGCCTGACCGGGAACTGCCCAATTTCGAGGTCGAAGCGCGTGCCCGAAAGTGAGGGCACACCAAGGTTCCCGTTGCTGGAAGATTTTGCCCAAGCTGGCAGGAGGGTGCTTGCCCCCCAGGCTGCGCCGGTGCCGAGCACCGTCTGCAGCATATGTCGTCTGTTCAACATAATCGTCTCCGTGAGGTGAATTTATGCAATCGAGCTGCTAATGCAGCGACGCACGAACTCAGCTCAGGGAGCGCACCTTTAATGTGATTGGCGTTTGTCGGAACAGGTGATTTCGGACCTCAAGCCAGGGCGTGTGGACATTGACGACGATATTCCAAGCGTGTTGCCATGATGGTTTTACAAGCCCGATCGGCTTCGTATCACCTGACACGTGCTGGACCGAGTTCGCCGTCTTGTCGGCTTGTGCGACCGTCGCTGTCTGAAGCTTGCAGTGATCAGTCTCATCATCGCAAGGTGCCTCAGGCTCATCGGCTGGTGCCTGGTGAGAATGAGTGGTGAACTCGGTTGGCATGCTGTTCGTAGCCGACGTATCGACAGGACACGCACAGAGCACCTGCGACAGGCTGAAAAATACAGTCACGAGAGCTGCGACAACAATGTTCATGATTAATAGATATACCCCTTGGGGGTTTAAACTCAAGAAGGGATTTGAGAATTCTGGAAGTTGGCGTTAACGGATTACGGGACATCTTGTGACGCTAGCCGGGACGGCCAGCCAGCTCAATCGGCCAGTTACCCTGACAATTTCTTTCTGACCTTACCTCCAAATTTGGGCTCAGCCTGCGCAGCATGAAAGCTTCGCCACGTCCTTGTCGAACGTCTGTGCCGCCAATTTTAACCCTTCAACAGTTGTCAGGTATGGAAAAATTGTCTCGCCAAGCGCCTTGCTCGTCATGCCGAACTTCAACGCCATAGCCAGGGTTTGAATCGCATCAGACCCTTCGGGCGCCGCCATCTGTCCGCCCAGAAGGCGGTCGGTCTTCGCATCCGCGACCAGCTTGATGACGCCGCGGGTATCGCGGGCAACGGCGGCGCGCGCCACATGGTCCAGCGTCAGCACGCTGGTCTTGACATCATGGCCGGCTGCCTTCGCCTGCACCTCGGAAAGACCGACGCCGGCAACCTGCGGATCGGTGAACACGACCCAGGGCATGGCCGCATTGTCATAACGCAAATCCTGAAGCCCGAGCGCATTGTTGGCCGCCACCTTGGCCCCATAAGCGGCCATGTAGACGAACTGGTCGCGATCGGTGACATCACCCGCTGCCCAGACGCCAGGCCGTGTTGTGGCCATGTCGGCTCCGACCTTGATCGATCCGCGCGCATCGGTCTCGATGCCGAACTCGCGCAAGCCGAGGTCTTCAGAATTGGCAACCCGGCCTGTGGTGGCCACAAGCCGCTGCGCGAAGAGGGTCACAGGCTTTCCACCCCGTTCGATTGTCAGCGTGACGCCGCCGTCACTCCGTCTCACCGATCGGTAGGACAGGCCGGTCTCGACCGCGACACCCTCAGCCTTCAGCGCGTCGGTCAACGCCTCGGCCACTTCCGGTTCCACGCCGGGCAGAAGACGCGAGCGCGTGACCAGCGTAACCTTGATACCCAGCCGCGACGCCATCTGCGCCAGTTCGCAACCGATATAGCCGCCGCCCAGTACCAGGATGCTCTCGGGCTGTTCGGGCAACGTGAGAAGGTCCCAAGAATCGAGCGCCTCCACGGTCATGATCCCATCAATGTCCGGCAATAGCGGGCGCGAGCCTGTGGCGACCAGGACCTTCGGCGCGGCGATGAACCGGCCGCCGACTTCAATCCCGCCCTCGACCAGGCGTGCGGCACCTTCTTCGATATAGGTGATATTCTCATAGGAAGGCAGCAAATCGATATATTTTTTCTGGCGCATTTCGTCGACCAGTTCGGCCGTGCCCTTGACGACCGCCGGCCAGTCCACGCCTTGCGCGCACGGCTCGATGCCCGGAAACCGTGCTGCCGATATGCCACCATGCACCGCTTCGCCGGCCCGTATCATCGCTTTGGATGGCACGCAGCCGACATTGACGCAGGTGCCGCCGATTGTGCCGTGCCCGACCATGGCCACGCGCCTGCCGGCCTCGGCCGCGCTAATCGAAGCCGAAAACCCGGCCGAGCCAGCACCTATGACAATGAGGTCATAGCTGTCGCCGCTGGTCTCATTGACGGAGCAGCAATCGCCTGTCTTTACGGTTCGATCCATTGTTTCTTCCTCCGCTTGCGACCGGGCACGGCGACGCGGCCTCGATCAAGTATTCAAAATCACACCATCGCCCCGATGTCGGAGGCGTAGCTGGGATAGGCGAAGATCATCGCCTTGATCTGATTGGCGGTCTGACCGGCACGCATGGCCATGGCGAAAAGGTTGATCTGTTCCTCAGCCCCCGGTCCGATCAGGTGTGCGCCCAGGATTTTTCCGGTGTCCTGTTCGACCAGCACCTTGTACGCGGTTCGCTGCGCGCCGACGCGCATTGACGAATACCAGTCATGGGTCTTCTCGAAATGGGTATCGAACTTCAGACCCTCTTTCCTGGCCGCAGCCTCTGACAAGCCAACGCTAGCAACCATTGGCAAGGTAAAAACCACCGAGGGAATCGGCGGGTATTTGACTTGTCGCTCGTCCTTTCCGGCTAGCAGGTTCTTGCCCGCCACACGCCCCTCGAAGGCAGATACCGGGGTCAGGTTGGGGCCGCTGTCGACGCAATCGCCGGCGGCGAAGACCGCGAGATTGCTCGTGCGCATTGAGGCGTTCACCTGAATGCCCCGGCGGGTGTACTCGACGCCGGCAGCCTCAAGGTTCAGCCCGTCAATATTTGGCACCCGGCCCGTGCCATGCACCACCAGATCGCAGGTCACGGTTTCGGCACCACCCACGCCGTCCACAGTGACGATAAATTCTTCGCCCTGTTTCTCGATCGCCAGCACTTTCGCCTTGGTGCGCAAGTCGATGCCAAGCTCTTCCGTGCCCTCAACAAGTATCTCAACCAGGTCGTCATCGAAGGTGCCCAGGGGGCGCTCGGCCATTTCTAGTACAGTAACTTCGCTGGCGCCGGCGCGCCTGGAAATATGAGCGAACTCCATGGCGATGAAGCCACCGCCGACAAAAGCGATCCGGTCTGGCCGCTCGGTTAGTTCGAGAAACTCGGTGCTGGTGGTCAGATACGCCTCGCCAGGAATGTTCAGCGTTATCGGCCGTGCGCCGGTGGCGATGTGGAAATGTTTCGTGCGCAGGATTTCGCCATTCAGCTCGATACTGTCCGCGCCTGTGAACCGCGCTTCACCATGCAATACATCAATGCCTGCCTTTTCCATTCCCGCTTCGATGCGCGGCGGCATGGCGTCGGTGAATGTTCGCTTGAAGGCGATCATGTCCGGCCAGTCGACGGAAGGCTGCATCTTCAGCCCATTGCCCTTCATCCTGTCTGCCCAATCGACGCCTTCTGTAACCGCAACCAGCATCTTCTTTGGATCACAGCCGCGCAGGGCGCAGGTACCACCATAAGGCAGGCTGTCGATGCTCGCCACATTCCAGCCCGCCTTTGCGGCCATCCGGGCGACACCATTGCCGCTGGTTCCACCGCCAATCACGATAAGGTCATATGCGTCTTTCATGGCATGTCTCCATTGGTTTCGGTGATTGCCCTGCGCGGAAGATCCCGAGGCCCGTTCAAAAAGATCCAGCCCCCTTCCACAATCGGCACCTGCCTGCTGCTCCACCCGGAAGCGATCCTGCTCATCGCGGCACGTATTGAGCCATCATGATTGGTTTCCGTCAGGGCTGCATGGCCGCTTCTGCCTGCGCCAGACAGCATAGACCGTCAGCGCAATGAACAGGGCAAGCGCGGGCAATAGCACATAGTCGATCCAGCCCAGCACTGCCGACAGGCCCACAGCGCCAAGCAGCACCACGAGTATTGGTGTGAAACAGCAAAGTGCCGCAATGACGGTACCGGCCAGGCCCGTTATCAGCAGTTTTCGGTCAGTCCATTTTGACATCAAAGTGAAAGCCTTGTGTGAAAATCTGACGATGTATGCGAACATCGACTTGCAGGTGCCTCATCAGGATATTCCAGATGCTGCGCGTTCAACCGTCCGTAACGCTTGCCGGGTATCCTACATCGGTTGAAGCGGCAGCGATCGCCTCGGGGGTTGCCGCCGCCGTATCGTAAACCACCTCTGCGGTCCTGGCCGCATAATCGATATCGACAGATTTAACGCCCTCGACACGCATCATCGCTTTCCTGACAGCAATCGGACATGTCGCGCAGGTCATGTTTTCGATGGTCAAACGGGCTGTCGCCTGTTCGACCTCCACCGAAGCATCCGGAGCATTCTGCGCGCTGGCGACTGCGAGCCCCCCCGCGAGTGCCAGACCTGCCAGTCCGGCGATCATCCATGTTCGTTTCATACTTGTCTCCCCGGCTAGTAAAATAACGGTGCCCATACATCGATGGTCAGGGCCGCCAGCACGACAAGCGCGCCGCTCCACAGGGCGACCTGCTTGATGACTGACGACTGCGGACGGGCGCAATAGCTACCATCCTCGCAGACACTGGTCTTTCGAAAATAGACATCCCAGAATCCAGCCGCGAGAAATCCGATCGCGACCAGAAGAAAAAGGGGCTTGTAGGGTTCCAGCGCCGTCAACTGGCCAATCCACGCTCCGGAAACACCGAGACTGATCAGCACAAGCGGCACGATGCAGCAGGATGATGCAAGGAATGCCCCCAGCATGCCACCGGCAACAAGCCACCTTGAGCGACGCTCATTTGCTGGGCTGTTTTCGGTATCTGTCATGACCAGCTGTTCCCATTGCTTTATTGATCATGGTCACGTTACGCTCTGTAGTTGGTACAGACACAAGCGGGTAATTCATCATGGCCATCACATCGCCGCGAGCAGCACTCAAACGGGCTGAACTGGCCGGGCGGCTCGGCTGCAATCTTGAAACGATCCGCTATTATGAAAAGATCGGCCTGCTGCCCGATCCAGCCCGCACTGCCAGTGGCCACCGGCTGTATTCGAATGGGGACCAGGTACGGCTGCGTTTCATATTGCGGGCCCGCAGTCTCGGCTTCTCGGTGGAAGATGTACGCTCACTGCTTGGCATCAATGATGGCAGGCCGAGCTGCGCAGAGGTCAGTGCGCTGGCAGAAGCACATCGTGGCGATATCCGCAAACGCATCGCCGATCTGAGACAAATGGATCGGCGGCTCGGCGAGATCATGGCTGGTTGCACCGGCGCTGAAACACCTGATTGCGCACTCACCGACAAACTGTTCGAAGACCGCTGATAAAAAGGGCCGGTACCAAGAGCGTTGTCTTACCGACGTCAGAAGCGGCTTGCCTCTTTATAGTCGTGTTCATGGCTCACGCCCGTGCCGTGTTCAGTTGATCCCACGCTCACGACACTCGATAAGCCAGAAGCAGGCCGTCACAATGAGCTTTCGCCTTCACCGCCACTTGAGCGGCTGCCATTTCCCATGGGTTGATCTCGCGGAACCATGAGCCGGAGACAAAATTGTTCTACCTTTTTATCAAGGCTGTAATTTCAGCCATCCTCATCGTCGCCATTTCCGAAATCGGAAAACGCAGTCCAGGCTTCGCGGCACTTGTGGCCTCACTTCCTCTCGTATCGGTCCTGGGCGTGATATGGCTGTGGCGCGACACTGAAGACACATCCCGGCAGGCGGCCCACTCCACTGCCATATTCTGATATGTCCTTCCTTCTTATCCCATGGCTGCTCGACCGAGGCATTCCCTTTTATGGCGCCTTGATTTTGGGAACAGCGATAAAAATTGTGCTCTACTTCACGATGATCTTGATACTGCCCAGGCTAGGACTAGAGCTCAGCAACTAGTACATTCAGCCACTCCGCTCACGTTCGAAACTAGTCTTTCAGCCTTGTATCAAGCCTCATAAACGGGACGAGCGCACAAATGCCACTGCTTCCAGACACGTCAGCAAGACACGAACCCGCTGGATCTCACGTTTGAACAGCTCGCCTTCCCACGCAACCCCGGTAAGACCCATTGTATTCTGGCAGTGTACCGGCAAGTACAGGATCACGCCTTTCGCTGAGAATTCGAATGCCCGTAAACATCGGCGTTTCGGTGGACATGATCTTCGTGCTCGAACTCAAGGCTTGAATGACCAATACCGAAGCGCTGATTCAAACGCTCCTTGATTGCCGCCTTGATGATCTCGATGCTCGACCAGTTTTGTTCAGACACAACGACGTGACAGTCGAGCGCCGTCTCGTGTTCCTGCATTTGCCAGAGATGCACGTGGTGAACGTCCGCAACGCCATCGACACTTCGCATCGCTTCCACGACGGCGGCATTGTCGATCTCGGGTGGGCTACCCAGCATCAACATATGGATCGGCCCGCCAATTTCACGGAACGACAGATAGAGAATGTATACCGCGATACCGATCGTCACGAGCGGATCGACCAGTCTCCAGTCATAGAGGAGGATGAGCGTTCCGCCTGCAACCACGGCTACCGATGCGAGTGCATCCGAAAGGTTGTGAAGGAAGAGCGCCCGGATATTCACGCTCCCTTTCTGCATCGAATAGGTCAGGAGGGCTGTCAGCGTATCGATGACCAGCGCAACACCGCCAAGAATAACGATCGTCCAGCCGCCAACGGCGGGGGGATCAATGATCCGCATGACACCCTCATAGATCAGATAGAGGCCGATGATGATCAAAGATGTATAATTGATCAGGGCTGCGACGATCTCGATGCGGCCATACCCAAAGGTCATCCGCTCATCAGCCGGTCGCCGCGCAATCTTGCGCGCAGCGAACGCGATGACGAGCGACGCCATATCAGAGAAATTGTGCAGAGCATCGGCGATGAGCGCGAGGCTGCCAGAGAGAATCCCCCCGACAACCTGCCCAACGGTTAGTAGTGCGTTTGCCCAGATAGCAATGGAGACCCGGCGATCACCGCTTTTGGGATCAAGGCTGTCATGTTCATGTGCGTGGCTCATGATCGGCCTCCTCTTCCAGCACCTTGCGCTTGCATTCGAGATACGCGCGTCGCCGCGCGTGTGCCGCGTTTTTGACACGGCTCTTTGATGGTATCAGGCCGCATTCTTCCTGCACCTTGGCCGCCTGCTCACTTGAAAGGGACACCATCGCGTTGCCGAGATTCCCGCAGCCCGCCAGGGCTGCGAGAGAAATCGACATGACCGCAACGCGAAGTTCACGATGGATGAACATGCTCGGCCTCCAACAAGGAATGGTGCGCGTCGGGCTTCGGTGCGAACCAGCGGTGAAGGGCTGGCAGGACAAGCAAGGTCAACACGGTCGATGAGACCAGCCCGCCCATGACGACCGTGGCCAGTGGCCGCTGCACTTCAGCACCGACACCACTCGCGAAGAGCAGTGGCGCAAGGCCGAGCGCCGTCGTAAGGGCGGTCATCAGAACAGGACGTGCCCGCAAGCCTGCCGCCTCGACGGCAAGTTCATCGCGGCCCCGGCCTTCCCTGGCAAAATCATCCATGAAGCTGACCAGCACCATGCCATTGCCGAGCGCGATGCCAAACAGGGCAATAAAGCCGACCGTCGCGGGCACCGAGATCGGCAGGCTCGCAACCCAGAGCGCCATCGCGCCGCCGGTCAGCGCCAGCGGAATGTTGAGCAGGATCAGGATGGCTGATTTCATCCGCCCGAACGTCAATAGCAGAATTAGGAACACGATGCCGAGCGTGATCGGGATCACGACTGCGAATCGCGCATTCGCTTCTTGCTGGAGTTCGAACTGCCCGCCCCATTCGACGCGGTAACCAGCCGGTAAGTCAAGCTGGCCCGCCACCGCCGCCTGCGCATCCGCGACATAGCTGCCGATGTCGCGTCCTCTCACATTGAGCTGGACGGTGATGAAGCGCTCGCCATTCTCGCGCGTGATCTGACGTGGACCGACGATCTCCCGGATGTCTGCTACGCTTTCGAGTGGAACCCGTGCGCCGCTGGACGATTCCAGAATGATCCGTCCGATGGCAGCGGGCGTGTCGCGGTCCTCCTCGGCATAGCGCACGATCACGGGGAACTGGCGCACCCCCTCGAAAACGGCGCCAGCCTCTGCCCCGCCGACGCCGGAACGCAAGGCATCGAGCGCCTCCTCCACGCTCAGTCCATACCGGCCGAGCGCAGGACGGTTGAGCGAGACCACAAGCTGCGGCGCGCCGGTGATCTGATCGGCCTGGACGTCGGTCGCCCCAGGAATTTCCTGAAGAATGGACTGCAAGTCCTGCGAGCCTTCGAGCAGGACCTCCGTATCCGGACCGAAGATCTTGACCGCCAGCTGCGCCTTTGTGCCGGTCAGGAGCTCATCAACCGACATGGCGATTGGCTGGCCGACATTAACCCTGACGCCTGGAAAGCCGCCGAGATTCTCGGAGATCGACGCCCGGAGTTCATCCGGGCTGATGCCATTGCGCCATTCGCTTCGGGGTTTGAGCGCCACGAAGGCCTCGATACTGTTCACCGGGTCGGCATGCGCGCCGACTTCCCCACGGCCGATCCGGCTGACAATGGAACTGATCTCGGGGAAGGCTTCAAGCAGTCTTGTCTCGATGCGGGTCGACGTTTCCTTTGCTTCGGTTAGCGAGATGGACGGCGCCATCGTCACACGCAACAGGACATCGCCTTCCTCCAGCGCAGGCGTGAACTCCGAGCCAAGGCGTGTCGCTGAGAGGCCCCCAACCAGAAGCAGGACGCCTGCTAGCCCGACCGCCGCGAGACGTCGCCGGACGAAGAAGGCCGCAAGCGGCTTGATCAGCGAAACAAGCCGGCTGTCGCTCTCCTGGCTATTGCTCTTGGGCGGACGCATGAGGCCGAGCGCCATCGCCGGAGCGATGAGCGCGGCATAGATCAGCGACCCTGTCATGGCGAGCGCGGCAGAAGCGGCGAGCGGCCGAAACGTCTTGCCTTCAGTGCCCTGTAGCGAAAAGAGCGGCAGGAAGACGATGATCACCACGGCGACGGCAGCAATTAGCGGCGCGATCACTTCGGCGCTCGCTCGCGCGACCGTCGTGCGGCTATCTTCACCCTCGCGTCGTTCGCGCAAGCCGCGATCCACGTTCTCGGCGATGACGATGGCGCCGTCGACCATCATCCCGATGGCGATCGCTACCCCGCCCAGCGTCATCAGATTGGCCCCGATGCCGAGGGCCTTCATCGCGATGAAGGCAAAGCCGACCGAGAAGGGAATAGCCATGACGACAACAAGACTTGGCCGCCAGCCGCCGAGGAACAGGAAGACGATGACGGCGACCAGGAGCGCGCCCTGCCAGAGCGCGGTCGTCACGGTCGCAGCCGCCTTTTTCACCAGCGTGCCCTGATCATAATACGGAACGGCTTTGACGCCATCCGGAAGCGACTGGTTGATCTCGTCGAAGCGCGCCTGAGCGTTCTCGATCACCTCAGACGTGTTTGTGCCATAAAGTTTCAGGACGAGACCGGCGACGGTCTCCCCTTCGCCATTGGCAGTTGCGAGCCCCTGCCGGACGCCGCCGCCGATGGCGACTTCACCGAGGTCGTTGACGCGGACGGTTCGTCCATCCACGGTCTTGACCGGCGTTTCACGCAGATCATCGAGGGAGCGAGCGAGCCCGACCCCGCGCACCGTGTACTGTTCGGCGCCAATTTCGATGAATTGCGCGCCGGCCGTCCGATTGGCGCTCTCCAGGGCGGCAATCACCTCGCCGACGCTGAGGTCATAGGATGTCAGCTGATCGGGATCGAGGCGGACCTGGTACTGCTTCTCGAAACCCCCTAGTGACAGAACCTCCGTCACCCCTTCAACCGACTGGAGCGGATACTTGATCATCCAGTCGGCAATCTCGCGCAGCTCAACCAGCGACCGCTCGCCGGTCTCATCGACGAGCCGATAGTACATGATGATACCAAGGCCGGTCGAAATCGGCCCCATCTTGGGTGTGCCGAAACCGTCGGGAATGGCGTCGGCGGCCTCGCCGAGGCGCTCACCGACGACCTGGCGGGCAAAATAGACGTCCGTGCCGTCCTCGAAATAGATATTGATGACAGACAGGCCAAAATTGGATGTCGAGCGGATCTCGTCGACCTTGGGGAGGCCGGACATGGCCGTCTCGATCGGATAGGTGACATAGCGTTCGACCTCTTCGGGCGACAGGCCTTCAGTTTCGGTGAAGACTTGGACCAGAGAAGGTGAGGGATCGGGAAAAGCGTCGACAGGCAGGCTGCGAAAGGCAAACAGCCCCCCGATCGACAGGGCGAGTGCGGCAATGGCGGCAAGCAGCCGGCCACCCGCAAGGCGGTGCATCAAATTGATCATTTTGCGGGTCTCCTAGTGTGCGTGGCCGTCGCCGAAAGCGTCTTTTTCAAGCTGCGCTTTCAGGGTGAAGGCGCCCTCGGCAACGAATGCTTCGTCGGCCTCGAGCCCGGAAATGATCTCGGTATAGCTGCCTGCACTCTCTCCTGTCCGGACCTCGCGCGGTTCGAACCCGTCATCCGTCGGGACGAAGACCGACATCCTGTCTTCAACACTGACAATCGCATCGGAGGGAACGCGCACGACGGGGCGCCCCTCTCCCGTGTCGATCCGCGCCGTTACGAACTGACCGGGCTTCAGCCTGTGTTCGGCATTGTCGACAATGACCCGCGCGGTCGCGGTGCGGGATGCCTCATTGATGACAGGCAGGACATTTGAAATTGTCCCTTCGGCCAGGACGCGGCCATCTTCCTGCTGGAAGGTCACGGTCTGGCCTTCGCTGACCTTGCCGAGATCTTCCTTGTAGACGGCGATGTCGGCCCAGACGACGCTATCATCGATGATGACAAAGATGGGCGCGCCGCCAGCCGATACGGTTTCTCCAAGAGAAACGCTCCGCTGAATCACCTCTCCGGCAAGGGGAGCCGTCACATAGGCTTGTGCAAGCGACCCATCCGCAGCCTCATTAAGCTTGTCCAGTGTGCCATGACCAATGCCGATCGCATGAAGCCTGTTTTCAGCAGCTTCCCGGCCGGCATTGGCTGCGGCGAATGCCGCACGCGCCGACTGCAGATCGGCCTCGGCGGTGATTTTCTGCTCCCAGAGGTTTTCCTCACGCTCAAGCTCGGCTTGCGCGAGGCGCTCGGCGCTCAGGGCATTCAGATAATCGGCCTTTAGGCCGGCGAGTTCACGACTGGTCAGCCGGGCAAGCGTGGCGCCGGCTTTCACGATATCGCCTTCGCCTGCATAAAGTTGGGCAACGGTGCCCTCGACCTGTGGCGAGACCCTTGCGACACGGTCCGCATCGAAACGGATCTCGGCCGGCAGTTCCAGCTGGCCCGAAACCGCTCCGGTCTGGGCTCGCCCGGTCCGGATACCGGCAGCTTCCGCCTCCTCGGCGGTCAGCTCGACATGATCGCCGCCTTCACCTTCGTGTTCGGTATGACCGCCTCCTTCTTCATGTCCCTCATGATCGTCGCCATCGGCCTCATCATGGCTTTCATGCTCCTCATCACTACCGTCTTCGTGGTCGTCATGGCCATCTTCGGCTTGTGGGGGCGTCCGGTTTGCACCAGACGAATCGGAGGCGTCATTGCCGCAAGCACTAAGATACAAAAGCGCTGGCGAAAGCAGCGCCGCATAGAATAAATTCAGTTTCATTGGATCTCTCCTTCGAACGGCGCGGCGCCAATCAGCGCACGCAACCGCAGCGTGTATGTCTGGAGCGCCAGCCGGGCATCGATAACGGCGGCGCGGGTTTCAATCAGACTGCGCCGCGCATCGAGCGTGGCGGTCAGGTCGAACTTGCCAACCCGGTAGCCCTCTGCCGCAGCTGTATAGGCTTCTTCTGCGAGCGGCAGCGCTTCGCCCTCGAGACGCTGCAAGCGGGATTTTGCGGCCCGGACCTGCGCGGCAAGACTCGCTTGCTCGGCCCGCAACCTTGCCTCAACAGTCTGTGCTGATAGCTCGGCACTCTGGGTACGTAATCCCGCCGCCCGCGTTGCGTCCTGATTGCGGTCAAAGACCGGCAAAGGAACACTGACACCCGCCAGAAACGCGCTATCGCCCGTGTCCTCAAATCTTCGGACACCAGCCGATACGGTTATATCAGGCCATGCGCCGGCGCGGGCCCGGTCCGTCGCCGCGCTACGAGCCGTCGCTCCGGCCTTAGCCGCCGCAAGTGACGGATGAACGCCAGAATCTGGTTGAGCCGACCCACCCGCCGGATCTGTTACGATTTCCGCAGTGCCAGACAAGACAAAGTCGATCTCTGGACTACCCCAAACGGACGCAAGCGCTAGCCCTTTGGCTTCGACCTGGCCCCGCGCACCATCCGCAACCGCCTGAAGCGCTGCTGCTTCAGCCCGCGCGCGCAGCAACTCAGGCGGAGCCGACGCTCCAGCGTCCACGCGGCGCTGGACGACGCCGGAGAACTCGGATGCGAGATCGGCTGAGGCCTGAGCGACCTCGGCCATGTCGTAAGCGGCACGAAGTTCCAGATAGAGTTCCCCTGCGAGTTTCTGAGCTTCCAGGCTTCGTACAGAACATTCGGCACTCGCCAATGCGGCTTCAGCTCTGGCGGCCCGCTCGGAAAGTCTTCGTTTATCGCCAAGCTGTAAGGTCTGCGCCACTACCAGGGTCGTCTCGTAGGCATTGAAGCCTTCAAGCGATCCGCTGCCGGCAAAGTTCTCGGTTTCGACAGACAGAGATGGATTAAGCCAACGGCTCGCCTGATCGGCGTCGGCCGATGAAGCTTTCGCCTCGAGAGCCGCCGTCAGAACTTCAGGCGAAGCATTGGCGGCGCGAGCAATAGCCGCGTCGAGCGTCAGTGGTCGGGATTGATCATAGTCAGTCGCGCTGACATAGACAGAACTACACCCTTGCGCATAGGCCGTACCGGCCATGACCGGCAGGGCGAGCGCGGTGATCGCGCTGCATATAAGAATTTTCATTTTTGCTGGTTTCCTCGTCCAGATTCAACGACAGCGAGGCCGTAGCCACGCAAAATAATCCTGTGTCGTTGGTCTAGGCACGAGGAGGACGGTAAAGACCGTCTGGGCGGAGGTTCTCGAGAAAAGAACCGCCAGGCAACAAATGTCTGGTCTGTACGGCAGACTTCGGAGCGCCGCTTAGATCGCCGCCGCCTATCAGATGGAAATGACAGCTTCCGCACTGATGCGCGGTATGGTCATGACCTTCATGCGATGGCTCCTTATCAGAGACATCTTGGGCTAGCTCACTCGCAGAACATTCCTCTGCGGCCTGATCGCCCGGATGCATGATATCCGCCGCAGCCGTCATCGGCGCAATAACAAAAGCTATCGCCATCACCATGACGAGCAACCTTCGTAAACACGTTATGACTTGGAACGGAAACATGATTGCTGGGCTAGCTACTTTCTATTGCGATCGGGTAAACAGGCTCACTCTCTTTTTAACACCTCCAGTCAATGGAGGGTCAAGCGCCTTTTGACGGAAGCCCTGCAAGCACCTCGGCGCCATCATGCTGTTCGTGCAAGCAATTCTCGTGCTGGCCAAGGGCAGCGAGCACAGAGCAGGATCCGATCTTGCCGCCTTCGCAAGCGCGGATCATGCGTTTGAGCTCGGCCTCGAGCGCCTCCAATTGGGTCAGCCTGCGGCGAACCTCGTCAAGCTGGCGACGTGCAATCTGGTCAACCAGGACGCACTCCCTGCCTGGGTCAACTTGCAATGAAATCAGTTCCCGGATCGCCGCGACGGGAAAGCCTAGGTCCCTGGCGTGCCGGATGAAGCCAAGACGCTCGACAGCCGCTTCGCCATACAGTCTTTGCCCGCTCGCGCTCCGCGCCGGCTCTTCAAGTAGGTCAATCGATTCATAGTAGCGGATCGTGGTGACCTTTACTCCGGTCGCCGCGGACAGTTTTCCAATCGTCAATGATCCCATGTGGTGAAACCCCTTGCCTCTACAGTTACTGTAGGCTGTAGAAATAGTTTTGACCATCGGAAACACAAGCTTTGCAGGCACGATGTCCGACTTTGACAGGACATAAGGCGCCTTCCAAAGGAGACAGTTGCATGAGTGATTGCTGCGGACAGACATCTTTCGATGGAACATCGAAGTCCTATCGGCGCGCGCTTCTAGCCGTCATCGCGATCAACGCCATCATGTTCATCGTCGAGCTCTCCGCAGGCTACCTTGCCCGGTCCCAGGCCCTCAAGGCGGACGCGCTGGACTTTGGCGGCGATGCGGCAACCTATGCGATCAGCCTTGCCGTAATCGGTATGAGCGCTTCGGTGCGGGCGAAGGCCTCTCTATTCAAGGCTGGGTCGTTGGCGCTGATCGCGTTGTTCATCTTGGGATCTACCATCGCCCGTGTCTTTTCAGACGGGTCCCCGGAGACGATCACCATGAGCATTATCGGCGGTCTGGCTCTAGCGGCCAATTTGCTGAGCGTGCTGATTCTATTGCGCTGGCGCGACGGCGACAGCAATGTCCGCTCCGTCTGGCTCTGCTCGCGCAATGATGCGATCGGCAATGTCGGTGTTATCGCCGCAGCCGGCACCGTCGCTTTGACCGGATCGCCGTGGCCGGACCTGATTGTTGCCGCCCTACTGGCAGGCCTTTTCCTGCGTTCCTCCTGGGCCATCACACTGCAGGCCGTCGGCGAGTTGAGGCAACAGAAATCCGGCGCCGCATGTTCGACGGCAAAAGCCTCATGAAGCTGCGCATTCCGCCCTTGCTCCAGTTCCTGTTTTGCGCCGGTCTTGGCTGGATGGCATCCCGTCTTTCACCAGGTCTGGATTATGATCCGGGGCTTGCCGACCATGCCATCGCGGCAGGTCTGGCCTTGGCTGGCGCAGCGATTCTTGCCGCTGCAGTTGCCGCCTTCCTGATAGCTCGCACGACGGTCAATCCGGTCAGGCCGACAGATGCCGGGCATCTGGTCACCACCGGACTCTATCGCGTCTCGAGAAACCCGATGTATCTCGGTTTTGCCCTAGTCCTCACCAGCCTCGCTATCTGGACCGGGAATGGTGCAGCCTTGCTCGCTCCAGTTGTATTTGTCGCCGCAATGACGGTCCTGCAAATCGAACCGGAGAAAAAGGCTCTCAAGAAAAAGTTCGGCAGTGCTTATGACGTCTATTGCCGTCGAACGCGACGATGGCTGTAGCCTATCGCATTGATGGCAGACGGCAGTCTCCGGGATCTTCGAGGGTGTTCACGTTACTGGTGATGTCTAGCCTCGCGCCAGGAATGGTCTCCTTGCGGTCGCTCGTGAACAATAGCGCCGTCAGCCCGAACATGTACCCCATGAGATTGAGCGTGAGAGCCGCGCCAGCGATCACAAAAGGAAATCCACCATAGTCGATGGCTGTCTCTATATTCGGACTAACGACGGCGAGCAGGATCAGAAGGTACAGGATTCAGCCAACTCCAGCATAGGCTCAAACTTGGCGGGCACAAAATGCTGGAAATCTGGTGCGCAAATCACGCAGTCCCGTTTGCGCTTGAACCGATCACGGAATTAAGCGCCAATCGAAGCATGGCTCGATTGAAATCACCTTCCGCACTCATGGCTGATGCGACCGCCGCGCTTGAAGATGCGCACGCAGCAGCGGCCAACGCCCAGTCACCGAAAATAGACAGCGAACAATTCACGGCGCACGCCGAGTGTGCGGTGGCTAAGTCATTTGAAGCTATTGGCTTGGCGGAGCAGGCCTTGGCCAATCATCGGAAGTCTTCAGAAAGCCGCTGACTTTCGGCTGGACTTCGCGCCCCAACAGAGCGTGAGTGTAGGCGCGCCGAAAACGAATTTCGGCGCGCCAGCCCCCTTCAGATGGCCGGGCCTTCAGCCAGTGGGAGCGGCCAATCGCTCCTCGCAAACTGAAGGAAAACCAATGACTACATCAACCAAACCGAAAACCCAGAAGAAGCCGCTTACAAAACGCGAGCAGCTTGTGAACCTGCTCAACAAGAAAGACGGCGTCACGGTCAATCAGATCTCCGAAGCCCTGGACTGGCTTCCGCATACCGTTCGCGCGGCACTCACCCGAGTGCGGGCAGAAGATGGAAAGCTGGAGAAGCTCCCGCCGGCGGACGGAGACCGTTACGCGCGCTACCGTCTGGAGAAAGCGTGATGACTGCCTTTATGCTAGCCAATATGGAGATCCTGCGGGACATGCCCCGCGGGGAGCTCCTCGCCTTATGGGAAACCCTCAGTTCGCAGGCGCCTCCCAATCGAACAAGTACGCCTTTTCTCGCTCGCCTAATTGCGTATGAGGCCCAGGCTCAGAAGTACGGCGATTTAGGTAAGCGCCTGCAATCCACACTCGAACGGATCGCCGCGGGTGACCCGCCGCCAGAAGCTGCAAAGATCGCAACGCAAGGTACCCGGCTCGTGCGGGAGTGGAATGGCGTCCAGCACTCGGTCGACGTAACGGCTGATGGAGTGATCTATCGCGGCAAAACATTTCGTTCGCTGAGTGCGGTTGCCCGAGAGATTACTGGCGCGCGCTGGTCCGGCCCTCGCTTCTTTGGCTTGCAGCGTAAGCAGACCTGACCATGGCCAAGACGACGATCCGCTGCGCGATCTACACTCGCAAATCCCATGAGGAGGGCCTCGAGCAGGGCTTTAATTCTCTCGACGCTCAATGGGAGGCCTGCAAGGCGTACGTTGAAAGCCAGAAGCATGAAGGCTGGAAGCTTCTGACGACGCGATACGATGATGGCGGCATCTCAGGTGGACATATGGAGCGGCCGGGCCTGCAAACTCTTCTCGACGATATCGATGCGGGCAGGATTGACATGGTGGTCGTCTACAAGATCGACCGGCTCACACGTTCGCTTGCCGACTTTGCGCGCCTGGTCGAGCGGTTCGATAAGTCAGACTGTTCCTTTGTCTCCGTCACGCAGGCGTTCAATACATCCACGAGCATGGGCCGGCTAACGCTCAACGTCCTTCTGTCTTTCGCGCAATTTGAGCGTGAGGTCACTGCAGAGCGGATCCGAGATAAACTGGCCGCCTCCGCCAAACGAGGGCTCTGGATGGGCGGACTGGCCCCGCTTGGTTATGACCCGCATCCTGATCCCAACAAGCGGGAGCTGGTCCTGAACAAAGGTGAGGCCGAGACGGTAAGGCGGCTCTTTGCGCTTTACGATGAGCATCAATGCCTTGGCGCGGTAGCTCGCAAAGCTAGCCTTGAAGGCATCCGCTCGAAGGAGCGGACGTTTAAAAGCGGGAAGTCCCTCGGTGGATGTGAGATGTCCCGGGGCGCGATCCATTCTCTTCTCACCAACCCGGTTTATCGCGGCATGGTCCGGCATAAGGAGAACGCCTATCCTTCAACTCATCCTGCGATCATTGATGAGGTGCTCTGGTCGCGGGTGCAGGATCGGTTGAAGGAGAAGAGCGCACGACAACGCGGGCAGCGAGGTCAGAAGACCAACGAAGGATCGCCGCTGACGGGTCGGCTCTATGATGAAACGGGTGAGCGCCTCACACCAACCTATGCCAACGCAAAAGGTCGCCGGTGGCGATACTATGTCTCTCGAGGCTTGCTCAACAGTAAGAGCGAGGCTTCCGGAGGATGGCGACTACCAGCTGCCAAACTCGAAAAAGCCGTGACTGAGGCTCTGCGAAACTGGCTGCGGACGGCCCCTCAACATCTGCTCGCCAACCCAGATGCAGAATCTTTCGGCAGGCTCTCAGCTGGACTGGCTGAGATCGAGCAGCTGGCATCTTCCGCAACGCCTGCCAGGAGCTTCCGGTTCTTGGGGCGTATTGATGTGGGGATAGGGGAGTTGAGACTGACCTTAGATGCCGACGCGCTTGCTGCTGCCACCGCCATCCCAACGAGCGAATTGTCCCTGCCAGCTTTAGTTCACGCAGAAGATTTTACCTTGAAGAAGCGCGGCGTCGAGACTGTGCTCATTCTTGGCGCACCAACACCGCAGCGAGATACCACCCTCATCAATGCCATCGCCAGATCACATGTCTGGATGAAGACGTGGCGGGCGGGTGCATCGCTGGCAGATATCGCCTCAAGCATCGGCTGGACCCCATCGCCGCTGCGCCAGCGAATGAAACTGGCTTTTCTTTCGCCGGCGATTGTCAAAGCGATCCTGGATGGACGTCAGCCTGCAGATCTGAGCCTTGAGAAAATTTTGCGATCAGACCTTCCACCGGATTGGGATCGCCAAGCTGAATTCTTGGGTTTTGAACTTCCCTGATCCGGCCAGAAAATTTCCCTGTTATTGGAAACAAGTTCCCTGTTCCGCATTTGAAAATTCCCTGTTCTCATGTGCAGGGAATTTAAAGGCTAGAGCACTGTAAGTACGTGGGTATTAGGGTGTTTGAAGTGCGTCGTTCCCTGTTAAAACGCCTGAAAACGCTGTAAATCGGCCGTAACAGGGTATTCTGCCTCTAAGAGATCTGGCGAAATTAGGCGCTAGAGACTTTGGCCCAGATATCGCGGAAGATCAGGGTAATGTGATTAGAATGGAGACCGCAGGGCATGAAAAAGCCCGCCAGTGGCGGGCTATCTGGGAAGTTTCGAGATCTGGTCTTCAAATTTGCGGGTCCGTGGCGGAGAGAGAGGGATTCGAACCCTCGGAGCCCTTGCGAGCTCACTAGTTTTCGAGACTAGCCTATTCAACCACTCTAGCACCTCTCCGTAGGGGCGGGGAGATAGCGTGGGAGCCGGGTGCACGCAAGCCCCCGGATTCATGCAGGACAGGGTTTGACACAGGAGGGCCGATAGTGTTTATCCGCGCCTTCATGTCCGGCGCCTTGCGCGTGCGGACACTCAACTAATTCACCTTCCGGAAGGATGAGGCCATGTTCGCGGTCATCAAGACTGGTGGCAAACAATACAAGGTCGCCGAGGGCGACCAGATTGTTGTCGAGAAGCTCGCTGCCGATGCTGGCGCAGACGTAACCTTCGACGTGCTGATGCTGGGCGACGGAAAGTCCGTCACGCTCGGTGCGCCTGTCGTTGATGGCGCAAGCGTCGTCGGTGAGATTGCCGCCCAGCGCAAGGGCGACAAGAAGCTGATCATGAAGAAGCGTCAGCGTAACACCTATCGTCGCAAGAAAGGCCATCGCCAGCTTGAAAGCGTCGTCACGATCACCTCGATCCTGACCGACGGCAAGAAGCCTGCGGCGAAGAAGGCCGCTGCGCCGAAAGCCGAAGACGCGCCAAAGGCAGAGGCCAAGCCTGCTGCCAAGAAGGACGCGGCTCCGGCGAAGGAAGCTGCTCCAAAAGCACAGGCGCCAAAGGCTGCTGACAAGCCGAAGACGGACGATCGCGGCCGCCTTGAGCAGGCAGTCGGCAAGGCGGACGATCTGAAAAAGATCTCCGGTGTCGGGCCGGCCATGGAGAAGAAGCTGAACACAGCTGGTATCTTCCACTTCTGGCAGGTTGCCGACCTCAACAAGACGCAGGCCCAGGAACTTGATGACGAAGCCGGTCTCGGCGGTCGCATCGAGCGCGACGAATGGGTCAAGCAGGCCAAGCAACTGGCAAAAGACGCCTGAAGTCTGATATAGACTTCATAAGGATCAAGGAGCGCCCTTATGGCACATAAAAAATCTGGCGGTTCGTCACGTAACGGTCGCGATTCAAACCCGAAATATCTTGGCGTGAAGAAGTTCGGCGGCCAGCACGTGGTCCCCGGCAACATCATCATCCGCCAGCGCGGCACAAAGACCTATGCAGGCAAGAATGTCGGCATGGGCAAGGACCACACGCTCTTCGCGCTTGAAGAGGGCAAGGTCGAGTTCAAGCGCTCGCGCGGTGACCGCCAGTATGTGTCCGTTGTGCCAATGGCTGACGCTGCAGAATAAGGCCTGGCCAAAGCGGGCTACGGCGCCGCTGACCGGACAGACCTGACAAGTTTGAAGGGGAGACAGGCGCTGTCTCCCCTTTTTCTATGCGCGTGGCCCGATAGGGGGCAGGGACGAAGACAATGACGCAGCAGATCAAGACAGAACGGTTGCGCCTTCGCCGCCCGCAGATCAGCGACGCCGGGGTGATCACCGATTACGTCAACGACCCGCGCATTTATGAAAAGGTCGCGCGGATTGCGCCCGGACAGACGATGAAGGTGACAACTGGCTGGCTCGAATCTGTAGAGCGGGGCCGAAGAAAAGACCTCGACCATGTGTTTGTGATCGAAAAAGACGGGGCCCTGATCGGCATTGTCGGGGCGCACCGCACGGTTGCGGACGCGCCTTTCGAGATTGGATACTGGCTCGCGCCAGATGCCTGGGGACAGGGTATCGCCACAGAGGCGGCGGGCGCCCTCATCGGCTGGCTTGAGGAAACCCGCGCGGCCAGAGATTTCACATCCGGTCACTTCGCAGACAATCCGGCTTCTGGCCGTGTACTTGAAAAGCTCGGCTTTCGCCGAACTCATAACGCGCCTGTCTTCTGTCTCGGCCGTGGCCATGATGTCGATCATGTCTTCATGGTACGCGAGCCAAAGACGCGCTAAGGACGACACAATGAAGTTTCTCGACCAGACAAAGATCTATGTGAAGGCCGGCGATGGCGGACGGGGCAGTTCCTCATTCCGGCGCGAAGCCTATGTGGAGTTCGGCGGGCCCGATGGCGGCGATGGTGGCAATGGCGGCGATGTCTACGCAGAGGCTGTCGAAGGGCTCAATACGCTGATCGATTACCGCTACCAGCAGCATCACAAGGCTGAACGCGGCGGCCACGGCATGGGCAAACAGCGCCATGGCCGCGGCGGCGAGGACAAGATCGTCAAACTGCCTGTCGGCACACAGATTTTCGAGGAAGACCAGGAAACGCTGATCGCCGACCTGACGGAAGTCGGCCAGCGCATCCTGCTGGCGCGTGGGGGCAATGGCGGCTGGGGCAATCTCCACTTCAAGACATCGACCAACCGCGCCCCTCGGCGCGCCAATCCGGGTGAGGAAGGTGAGGAGCGGACAGTCTGGCTGCGGCTGAAGCTGATCGCAGATGCTGGCCTGCTCGGCCTGCCCAATGCGGGCAAGTCGACCTTCATGCGCGCGGCAACGGCCGCCAAGCCAAAGGTTGCCGACTATCCATTCACGACGCTGCATCCTGGTCTTGGCGTGGTCGATCTCGGGCCCGGCACACGCTTTGTGCTGGCCGATATTCCTGGTCTCATCGAAGGGGCCGCAGAAGGCGCAGGGCTCGGCCACCGCTTCCTCGGCCATGTCGAGCGCTGCAAGGTGCTCCTCCACCTCATCGACTGTACGCAGGACGATGTCGGAGGGGCCTGGCGCACGATCCGCAAGGAGCTTGAGGACTATCAGCCCGAAATGGCGAACAAGCCCGAAGTTGTCGCCCTCACCAAGATCGATGCCCTCACTGAAGACATGGTCGACGAGCAGGCAGCAGAGCTGGAAGCCGCTTGCGGCCACACGCCCATGCGGCTCTCGTCGGTTGCCGGGACCGGCGTGCGCGCGGCTCTGATGTCGCTCGCCCGTCATCTGGGCGAGCTTCACGCCGCAGAGATCGAAGAAGCCGCCGAAGAAGACGAGGACTGGCATCCCTGATGGGCTCGCCGCTCGATAAGGCCCGCCGGATCGTCATCAAGACCGGCTCTTCGCTGATCGCGGCGAAAGGCGCCCCGCGCCATGACTGGCTGAAGGGGCTTGCGGCAGACATCGCCGCCCTGAGAGAGAGCGGCAAGGATGTCGTCTGGGTCTCGTCCGGCGCGGTTGCGCTCGGTCGCCCGCATCTGGGGCCAGGCAGCCAGAAGAAACTGGAAGAGAAACAGGCCGCCGCCGCGCTCGGCCAGCCGCTTCTCATGTCGGCCATTGCCGATGCGCTGGCACCGCATGGCATCAAGGCGGCCCAGGCGCTCCTGACGCTCGAGGATACAGAACGCCGCCGCCGCTGGCTGAATGCGCGCGCGACCCTCGATACGCTGCTGGGGGCAGGCGCGATCCCGATCATCAATGAGAATGACACCGTTGCGACAGAAGAAATCCGCTACGGCGATAATGACCGGCTGGCCGCCCGCGTCGCGCAGATGCTGAGCGCCGATGTCCTGATCCTCCTCTCGGATGTCGATGGTCTCTATACTGCCGATCCGCGCAAGGACGCGGCGGCTACTCATATTGGCGAACTTCTCGAGCTGACAGACGCACACGACGCCATGGCAGGCAACGCCAACGCCGATACCGGCGTCGGAACAGGCGGCATGGCGACCAAGCTTGCCGCCGCCAGGATTGCTTTCGGGGCAGGGTGTGCCACGGCGATCACGCTGGGTGAGCGGCCCAGGCCGGTTCACGCCCTGCAATCTGGCGAGCGCGCCACCTGGATCATCCCGCCTGTCTCGCCTGACACCGCTCGCAAGGCCTGGCTCAAGGGCCATCTGACGCCAGAGGGCGCGGTGCTTGTCGATCAGGGGGCCATGCGCGCCTTGCTGAAGGGCTCCAGCCTGCTTGCAGTCGGCGTCACCGGAGTGGAGGGACGCTTTGAAAAGGGCGCAGCCGTCGCCATCAAGGGGCCTGGCGGGGAACTGGTGGCCAAGGGCGTCACCGCTTATGATGCCGCTGACGTTCAGCGTCTGGCCGGCGCCCATAGCGACGACATAGAAGCCCGGCTTGGCTATCGTGGCCGCCCCGCGGTCATCCACCGGGATGACCTTGTTCTCGACAGTTGAACCAGCCGCCCGCTTGACGAGGCACGCCGGGACTGTCCAGTGTCGGTGCACAAGTCTTTGAGGGAGGACGGCCATAACACCGAAGCGTATTGGACTGTGGCTCGGGCCGCTGCTGGCGCTGCTCATGGCGGCGGCAGGCACACCTGAAGGTCTTGGCTGGCCCGCCTGGGGGACGGCCTGTCTTCTGGTCTGGATGGCCCTCTGGTGGGCCACAGAAGCCATCCCGATCCCGGCGACATCCCTGCTGCCGCTCGTGGTCCTGCCGCTCATCGATGCAGGCACGCCCCGGACCGTTGGCGGCGACTATATGCACCATATCGTGGTCCTGCTGCTCGGCGGCTTCGTCATCGCAATGGGAATAGAGCGCTGGGGTCTGCACAAGCGGATTGCGCTGAATGTCGTGACCCGTGTGGGGACAGCGCCCCGAATGCTGGTGCTCGGCTTCATGGTCGCGACCGCGCTCCTCTCCATGTGGATTTCAAACACCGCGACCACGCTGATGATGGTCCCCATCGCGCTTTCCGCCGCCGCTGCCGTCGGCGGGGAGGACCGCGCCTTTCCTGTCGCGCTCTTGCTCGGCGTCTGTTACGCCGCGTCCATTGGCGGTGTCGCCACGCCGATCGGCACGCCAACCAATCTCATCGCGATCAACTGGCTGCAGGCCGAGGCCGGGGCAACCATCGGTTTTCCGCAATGGATGGCGTTCGGTATTCCAACCGCCTGCGTGCTGGTGCCCGCTGCCTGGTGGGCCGTCACACGAGAGCTTCCCAAGAGCGCCTCAGGAACCGCCGCCCATGCCGAAATCGAAGACCAGCGCCGCGGGCTCGGCCGCATCTCGACGTCCGAAGCGCGGGCCGCGGCTGTCTTTGGTCTCATCGCATTTCTCTGGGTGATGCGCCTCATCATCGTGGGGGCGCTTGAAACGGCTGGCTGGCCGCTCCTGTCCAGCTATAGCGGCGCTCAGGTCGACATGATGATCGCCATCTTCGGGGCCGTGCTGATGTTCCTTGTGCCGGCGGGCAAGTCCGAAGGCCGCGCGCTTCTCAACTGGGAGGAGGCAGAGCGGCTTCCCTGGGGAGTGCTCATCCTGTTCGGGGGCGGGATCGCACTCGGCAATGCCGTCACCCGCACCGGCCTCTCGGCATGGATTGGCGAACAGCTCAGCGTGCTCTCTGTCCTGCCGCCGCTCGTCTTTATTGTGGCCGTCGTGACACTTGTGATTTTTCTGACAGAGCTGACGTCCAACGTTGCCACCATGACGACGCTCGCCCCGATCCTCGGCGCGCTCGCAATCGGCGTCGGCGCGGCCCCTGAAAGTCTGCTTGGGCCAGCTGCGGTTGCGGCATCCTGCGCTTTCATGCTGCCAGTCGCGACCGCCCCGAACGCGATCATCTATGCCAGCGGAGAAATATCCATCGGCCAGATGATGAAGCGCGGCCTGCGTGTAAACCTCATCGGGATCGTGATTATCAGCGCGATCGGCTATTGGCTGGCGCCGCTATTCCTGTAAGGGCGCGGCTTTAATCGTCCTCATCATTCTCGCCGAAGCCATCGGCGATGAGGGCGCAGACGGCATCCACGGCAGCTGCCGCATCCGGCCCGCTTGCCCGCACATCGACCTCGCTGCCCTGATGGGCGGCCAGCATCAAGAGATCCATGATGGAATGGGCATTGGCCACCTCTTCATTGCGGATGACGAAGACCTGCTCCGGCAACGTCACCGCAAGCCTGGCGAGCTTTGCAGATGCGCGGGCATGCAGCCCCTTGCGGTTCACGATACGAAGGCGCCGCTCGACCGTGCTGTCCCCTTGTGTGCTCACGGCGTCTTGTCCATCACTTCAGAGGCGATGCGGATATAGGCCTGCCCCGCATCGCGCCCGGCCTTCACCGCCTCGTCGAGTTTCACATCTTCGCGCACCTCGATCAGCTTGATCAGCATTGGCAGGTTCACGCCCGCGATCACATCGATCTTGGCGTCGGGCATGACGGAGATGGCGAGATTGGACGGTGTCCCTCCGAACATGTCGGTGACGATGATGACGCCTTTCCCCGAGTTGCAGGCGGCGACGGTTTCGCGGATCTGCTCACGGCGCGCATCGATATCGTCTTCCGGCTCGATCGAAATAGACCGAAAAAAGTCCTGCTCACCGACAACGTGTTCGGTCGCCCTGACGAGCTCCCGCGCCAGCTTTCCATGGCTCACCACGACAATACCAATCATTAGAATTTTATTCCGTCCTCCCTCTTAAAGGATGCTGACAGCTCCTGACGGTAGGTCAAGACAGTTTCGTGGCCAGTTATTTAGCTCGCGGGCAATTCGACGATGAAGCGTGCCCCGCCTGCATCACGGTTTTCCGCCCAGACCTCGCCCATATGGGTCGCCGCGATCTGTTGGACGATGGAAAGGCCCAGGCCTGAATTCCGGCCGAAGGCTGATCCTGCCGGGCGGTCGGTATAGAAGCGGTCGAAAATCTTCTCCAGCTTGTCGCCCGGAATGCCGGGGCCCTCATCCTCGACGATAATGCGCGCCGTGGTTTGCGGGCCGATCCGGTTCTGGTCGACCCTGACAGCGACGGTGCCATCGGCAGGTGAAAAGGACAGGGCGTTGTCGATCAAATTGCGGATCACCTGGCCAAGCGGGCCTTCGCGCCCGCGTACGCGCAGGCCCGCGCCCATCGTCGCGTCCTCAAACGAGACGCTTGGCCCGGCTTCGTCCAGCTTCAGATGCTCATAGGTGGAGACGATATCCTGCACGAAACGGGAGATGTTCATTGTCTCTGTCGGCACACGCGTGATCTCGGCCTCCAGGCGTGAGGCATTCGAGATGTCCGTGATCAGCCGGTCTAGCCGTCCGACATCATGGGCAATCACCTTGTGAAGCTTGGCCATGGCCTCAGGATTGTCCTTGACCCGTTCGGCGGTCTCGACCGCAGAGCGAATTGAGGTCAGCGGGTTCTTGATTTCATGGGCAACATCGGCTGCGAACTGTTCGTTGGAGCTGATGCGTTCGAACAGGGCATCGGTCATCGCCTCCATCGAATTGGCGAGCGCGCCGATCTCGTCGCGCCGGCCCGTAATCCTTGGCAGGTTCAGCCGCTGGGTCGAGCCTGAGCGGACATCATCGGCCGCAGCCGACAGGCGCCGCAGCGGCCGGGCAATCCCAATCGTCAGAAGGGTGGAGGTGATCAGGGCGACCAGAACCGCCACGCCGATAAAGGGGATAAGCGCGGCCCGCTCTGCGCGAATGATCTCGTCGATATCATTGGACTCAACGGTCAGGACGCCGACCACGGCAGAGACGTGCTGGACTGGAATGGACACAGAAATGATGCGCTGGCCGCGATCGTTGAAACGTTGGCTCGCAGCTTCCGCGCCGGCGGCTGCGACAGCGAACTCATCTGCAAATGTCTGGGTCCGGACGGCGTCGCCGCCCCGGTCGGGTACGATCGCGCCAAACGTAGATACCGCCCATTCAGAGAGAGATCGGCCGAAGCGGGAAATCTGGCTCGGCTCCTGAAGCGGGGGCAGGGAAGAGACGACCACCCTGTCTGACAGGAAATAGCTGTCGCCGATCAGGCTGCCGTCAGGGTTGTAGACCTTGCCGCGGACCGATACGGGAAGGGAAAGGTCGGCGAGCGTTGCGCGCGCCAGATCGGCATCCATGACAGGCTGTGGCTGGCCAAAGGTCGCGCCCTCCGCCAGCAGGTTCGAGAAGACCTGCGCCTGTCCGACAAGGTCCTGTTTCTTCGCGACCACAAAGCTCGCGCGCATCTCATTGAGCACCATGGCGCCCAGGATAAGAATGGCGAGCCCGGCAAGATTGGATGCAAAGATGAGCCGCGCAATGCGCGATGAAAGCGGGTTTGCGCCTTTAAGGTCGAGAAACCTGCGTTTCTGCTCTGGCTCTTGCATCTTGCCTGCCGGGCCCGGTTGCCGATTGTCGCCTTAAGCGTCCGCTTCAACCTTCAGCGATTTGATCGAGTCTGGATTGCTCACCGGCTCGCCGCGCTTCAGCTGGTCGATATTGTCCATGCCTTCAACGACCTTGCCCCAGACAGTGTACTGCTTGTCGAGGAAACGGGCATCGTCGAACACGATGAAGAATTGCGAATTGGCCGAGTTCGGCTGATTGGTGCGAGCCATGGAGCAGATGCCGCGCACGTGCGGCTCGTCATTGAACTCGGCCTTCAGGTCCGGCTTGTCGGAGCCGCCCGTACCGGTGCCGTTCGGGCAGCCACACTGCGCCATGAAGCCGTCGATCACGCGGTGAAAGACGATGCCATCATAGAAGCCTTCGCGTGCGAGCTCCTTGATGCGGGCAACGTGGTTGGGGGCAAGGTCCGGGCGAAGTTCGATCTTCACCGGGCCTTTTGTGGTTTCCATGAGGAGGGTGTTTTCTGCGTCAGCCATGATGGGTCTCCGTATTTCATCTGGTTTGCGCTCCGGCATAAGGTGCAGAGGCCGGTCCCGCAAACCCCGTTCGCACTCTCTTGTATAAGCCCAGTCGGGGCATTAGCGATCAGGTGTCGCTTGATACCAGGAGGAGCCTAGCGCAATGAGCCTTTCACTCTACGAAGCCGTAATCCCGCCAATGCAACAGATTATCGGCTCTGTGCAGAGCGTTCTTGAGAAAGGCGCCCAGCATTATGAGGCGCGCGGCCTGAACCCTGACGACCTCCTAAGCGAGTGTATCCACTCGGACATGCTGCCGCTGACCTTCCAGCTTCAGTCTGTCATGCACCACTCGCTCGGGGCGCTCGAAGGTGTGCGCCGCGGAGAGACCGGCCCGCCGTCAAAGATCGAAAAGCTCGACTATGCAGGCTTCCAGGCCAAGCTTGCCGAAACTGCCCAGACGATCGCGGCCATGAAGTCCGATCAGGTCAATGAATGGGAAGGCAAGGCCGTCGTGTTCAAGATGGGCGAGATGTCCATGCCATTCGTCGCCGAAGGCTTCCTCTTGTCCTTCGCCAAACCGAACCTCTATTTCCACGCCACGACGGCCTATGACATTCTGCGCATGAAAGCGGTGCCGCTCGGCAAGCGCGACTATCTCGGCCAGATGCAGCTGAAACGGTAAGCGGCCTCGGCCAGGACCGTACATCAGCCTGCTGCGCGCTCTGGGGGACGGTCGCAATGAAACATCTGATATCGATCTGCTTCATGGCCCTGATGGGCTGTGCCCCCTCGAATGGACAGGAGAGCACGCGCTTGGCTCCGGACGGATTTGTAAGATTGGCCGATCATGTCCCCGGCCTGATCGAAGATATGCGCTACCACACGCCTGACAATTTCGTGGGTGTCCCGGTTGATGGTTACGAGGCGCCGATCTGCTGGCTCACGCGTGAGGCAGCAGATGCACTGGTTGAGGTGCAGGCGCGGCTCGCCGGATTTGGGCTCGGCCTGAAGGTGTTCGACTGTTACCGCCCGGCGCGCGCTGTCGCGCATTTTGGCCGTTGGGCGGGTGACCTCGAAGACCAGTCCACCAAGCCCGTCTACTATCCGAATGTCGAGAAAGCCGAGCTCTTCAGCCTCGGCTATATCGCCGAAAGATCCGGGCATTCACGCGGCAGCACGATGGACCTCACACTGGTCGATATCGCAACAGGCGACGAAATCGATATGGGCTCCCCCTTCGACCTGTTCGATCCGATTTCGTGGCCGTCAGACCCGCGCCCGACCGCGCAGCAGCGTGCCAATCGGGCCTTCCTGCAGTCCATCATGCAGGCGCACGGGTTCAAAGGTCTCAAGGAAGAGTGGTGGCACTTCACCCTCGTCGATGAGCCTTATCCGAGTACCTATTTTGACTTCGTGATCAGGTGACCGGTCAGACCGGGTTCAGCTCTCATTATAACGATAGCCGACGCCGTAGAGGGTCTCGATGGCGTCGAACTCGTCATCGACCTCGCGGAACTTCTTGCGCAGGCGTTTGATGTGGCTGTCGATGGTGCGGTCGTCGACATAGATCTGGTCGTCATAGGCCGCGTCCATCAGCTGGTCGCGGCTTTTGACGTATCCGGGACGCTGGGCCAGCGAGTGCAGGATCAGGAATTCGGTCACCGTCAGGCGGACCGGTTCGCCGTCCCAGGAGCAGGCATGGCGGTTCGGGTCGAGCGTCAGGCGGCCGCGAATGATCGGCTTCTGGTCGCCCTCTTCAACCTGTCCCTCTGTGGTGCGTGAGCGGCGAAGAACCGCTTTCACGCGCTCTGACAGGAGGCGGTTGGAGCAGGGTTTGCGGACAAAATCGTCGGCGCCGATATTGAAGCCGATGACCTCGTCGATCTCTTCATCCTTTGAGGTAAGGAAGATCACGGGCAGCTCTGACGCCTGACGCAGGCGGCGCAGCAGCTCCATGCCGTCCATCTTCGGCATCTTCACATCGAGGATGGCAAGGTCGGGCGGGGTTTCGGTCAGACCAGACAGGGCAGAGAGCCCGTCATGATAGGTTTTGACCTCGTAGCCCTCGGCTTCGAAAAACATCTTTAGCGAAGCGACAATGTTCTCGTCGTCGTCCACAAGTGCCAGCGTTGTCATCTTAGCCTCCTCTCAACCCATTCCAGCTATACGGTTCGCAAGGCCAGGCGGTTTCATTCGGGGCGTTGAACCATGGTTCGCGCCTTCGAGGAAGCCCCGGGCCCCGTCACAACAGACCCCTAGCCTGTGGCAAGGCTTGGAAGTCTATGGGGCAATTTGGGGGCATCAGGCGCGGGGGTTGCCACAATTGGGGACAGGTAATCCTCACAAGTGTGCACGAAACTTGCAACTCGCCTGTCAGGCTAGTCTTGAGGGACACAAGAAATGACCAAGGATCGCATTGACTGGGTCGATTATGGCAAGGGCATCTGCATCATCCTCGTGGTGATGATGCATTCGACGCTCAACTATGGCGAGATGGTGCATGGCACCGGCTGGATGCACGACGTCGTCGCCTTCGCCAAACCCTTCAGAATGCCGGACTTTTTCCTGATTGCGGGCCTTTTCCTGTCGCGCTCGATCAATGGTCCGCTGGTCGATTATATCGACCGCAAAGTCATCCATTTTGCTTACTTCTACCTGCTCTGGCTGGGCCTTCAGACGGTCGCTTTCGAGGCGAACCTGTTGCTCACGGATCCTGCGGCGGTTGGCCTTATCTTTTTGAAACAACTTGTCTTTCCAGCCTCCAGCCTCTGGTTCATTCACCAGCTTCTCTTTTTCTATCTTGTCACGAGGCTCCTTCGCCGTGTGCCGGTTCTGGCCGTCTTCGGCGCTGCTGCCCTGGCTCACATCGCCTTCTATGCAGGCTGGATCGCGCCATCCTGGTCGGTGACCGAGCGGTTTGCGAACTGGTATGTCTTCTTCTTCGCAGGCTATGCCTTTGCCCCGCTTATCTTCCGCATGGCGACCACGATGCGCGAGCATGGCATGGTAGCTTTGGCAGGCCTCGCGGTCTGGGCAATCTGGAACAGTGAGCTTGTAAGTGCAGGCATCAGCGACATGCCTGTCGTGAGCTTGATCCTTGGTTTTGCAGGCGCTTTTGCCATCGTGACCGTCGCAGCCTTGCTGGCCAGGTTCGAGATCGGCAACGCGCTGCGCTATGCTGGCAAGCATTCCATCGTCATCTATCTGACCTTCTTCATTCCAATGAAGGTGGCCCAGAAGGGGCTCGCCATGACAGGGCTTATCCCTGATATCGGCTGGGCGTCGCTGGCGATCCTTGTCTTCGCTGTGGCTGTGCCGCTGGTCTTCCACTTCGTGATCCGAAAGACCCCGCTCAGCTTCCTTTATGAGCGTCCGGCCTTCTTGCGGATCAATGGCGCGAAGAGCGCGCGTCCTGCGAAGGACAGCATTGGGGCGGTGAAAGCCTGAGGCGGAAATTCGGCGGGGTTACCGTCGGATGATGCTGCCGGTTCCCCTCTCAAATGAGGGGAAAAAGGCGGTGTCTGGACGGTGCACGGGCGGTGTTCCGGCGGTGTTTTGGATTTGCCGCCAGTTTTCCTGTGGACAGACCGCCTGGCGACCACAAACGCCATAGCTGACGCGCGCGTCACCTTTGCTTCACCTGTGAAGTGTCCTATCGGTGGACACCTATGGCTTCGCCTCCTCCTTCTGCTTCAGACGAAACGTCAGATCCGTCAGGCGACGCGCCCGGCGACGAACGTCGGCTTTCATCGACCGAGCTCTTGCTTCTGACGCTGGCGTCTGCGGTGGTGACAGCGAACGCCTATTACATTCACCCGATCATCTCTGAGGTCGCGCGCGGCTTTGAGGTGCGCGATGCGGTGATCGGCATCGTGCCCGGCGCCAATCAGCTTGCGCTCGCGCTCGGTGTCTTCCTGCTTTTGCCGCTGGGTGACCGGGTCTCGAACAGAAGGCTTGTGACGATCACGGTGGCCGGCCAGTTCCTGTCGATCACAGGGATGGCCTTCGCGACCGATTTCAGGCTTTTCACGCTCGCCTCGACCGTGCTCGGCTTCTTCACGATCGCGCCTTATCTGTTGCCTGCCTATGCCTCAAAACGGGTGGACCCGGCGCGGC
The DNA here is from genome assembly GCF_000376805.1 of Henriciella marina DSM 19595. Taxonomy (NCBI): domain Bacteria; kingdom Pseudomonadati; phylum Pseudomonadota; class Alphaproteobacteria; order Hyphomonadales; family Hyphomonadaceae; genus Henriciella; species Henriciella marina. The sequence continues at coordinate 3,079,831 of NZ_AQXT01000002.1, forward strand.
TGGGCGCGGTGACCGCGATGCTGACGACAGGCGTCATTGGCGGCATTCTGGTTGCCCGCGCCGGGGCCGGGATCGTGGCGGAGACGTTTGGCTGGCGCACGGTCTATTACATTGCCTCCTGCTTCATGCTGATCGTGTCGATCCTCCTTCCCTTCCTTATGGATGAGCGCGAGGCGGGCAGCGATACCCGGCCCAAGCAAAGCTATTTCAGCCTGCTTTTATCGATGTTCCCGCTGTTGAAGCGCTATCCCGAAATTATCGTCTCGGGCGCGATGCAGGGGCTTGGATTCGGGGTTTTCCTGTCGATCTGGATGGGGCTTGGCCTGCACCTGCCGGATATGGGCTACGGGGTTGATGTCGTCGGCTATCTGGCGGCCTTTGCAGGCTTTAACCTGCTTACAACGCCTGCACTGGGGCGATGGGCCGACAGGGTGGGGCCGTACAAGGCACGCATCGTTGCGGCCTGCGTCAATTTCCTCGCTGTCTGCCTTCTCTGGCCGCTCGGCTATAATCTCTGGCTTCTGATCATCCCGGTCGTGCTGATGACGCTTCTGGGGCCGCTGGTCGATATCTGTAACCGGATGACATTCCTCTCTCTTGAGAAAGATATCCGCACCCGGCTGATGACCATCTATATTGTCATGATGTTCATTGGCGGCGGCATTTCGAGTTCCCTGGGCACTGCCGTCTATGATTTCGCAGGCTGGCCCGGTAATGCGATGCTCGCCGTGTGCATGTCAGGGGGGCTGCTGACGCTGTCAGTTATTGCTTGGCGGGTCTGGGGCCGGAACATCGATGCCGCTCCGGCCGGCTGAGGGAGGGGCTGCGACATGGACATCGAACGCCATAGGCTTGCCGCGCAACCCTATCTCTATGTCGACCGCTCTGCCGATTTGACCGCGGCGGGGATCGCGGCGGCCATGGAATCCGGATTTGGCGAGGTCATCGGTTTCTTCGGCGAGAAGAAAATCATGCCCGCCAGCATGCCGATCGCTGTCTATGCGGAGATGCCCGGTCCGGGCCGCAAGATGGCGTTTCGTGCGGGTTTCTTTGTCGATGCGGCTGAAGCCTCACTGGCATCCGGGACGATTATCGCAGGGACCATTCCGGCGGGCGAAGCGATCAAGACGGTTCATTCCGGATCCTATGCCAGCCTGAACCAGACGCATTCGGCGCTGTGGGCCGCCATAAGCGAGGCGGGTGCGACGCCCGCCATGCCGATCTGGGAGGTTTATACCGATGATCCAACGACCCTGCCGGAAGACAAGGTCCGCACTGAGGTGTGGCGGGCCGTGAGATGATGGCAGCCGCAGCTGCGCTAAAATCCGGCTCATATCTTGCTTTGGTCAGAGAATGCAGGCCAATTCCGGCCAGGTTTCGAGGGGCAACTTGATGAAGAGTGTATTTGTGTCGGCCGCGCTTGCTACGGTTTTTCTTGCCGGGTGTCAGACCCTGCCGCCGGAACTGGAAACCGATCAGCACGCGATGATCGAGGCAGCGTCTGCAGACTGGGTAGAGGCGTACAACGCCAATGACTGGACGGCCCTGTCTCAACTCTTCACGGTGGACGCGATCCTCATGCCGCCAAACGACCCCGCTGTAATCGGCCGTGAGGCCATCGCGGCCTGGGAAGCGGAAAACGAAGATGGCTTCCGCATTGCGCTCGATATCGAAAATATCAGCGGCAGCGGTGACACCGCCTATGTACGCGGCCGCTCCTGTGTGTTCGTCCCGACCGGCGAGCAGAGCTATGGCGTCGATGCTGGCAAATTCCTTGAAGTTCGCAAGCTGCAGGAGAATGGCGACTGGCTGGTCGATGTCGATATTTTCAATTCCAACGCACCGGCGGCCGCCGAGCTGCTGGATGCGTGTCCGTTCGCTGACGGCTGGAACTAGCCGGGCGATCTTCGTCGACGGATAGAAAATGAGCGGCGCGCCAGCTACGTATGTCGGCGCCCGTCTGGGAAGCTGATAGGGCGCTTCCGGCGCGCTAGCCTGTCCGGTTCGGATCAAAACTGGCACACTTGTGCGGTTCCCGGACACAAGCCATTTCCGAAACCTTGCTGTACTCGATGAAGTTTTATCGCCGTGGTTAAAGCCTTGCTGGCGCAATGAAATTCAGGATTCCCGGTAGGAAGCGCCTGAACCTGCCTGTCAGGCCGCGCCAGGCAAGCGAATTTTTCCCAAGTGTCGCTGACATATTTTGGTTAATATGCTAAAGACCTACCGGTTGGCGTAGCTATTGCGTGTGTGGGACGAACACGGGCAGCCAGGACGGGATATTTAAATAATGAAAAATCATGTTCTACCAGTGATTAGTTTGCTGCTGAGTGCGGCTGCGTGTCAGTCGCTTCCGCCGGAAATCGATCAGATGGACCGGGCACAGATACAGTCCCTGTCGACAAATGTCGTGGCTGCCTACAATCAGGACGACCTCGACCAGTTCGTGACAGTATTTACGCCAGACGCGATTGTGATGCCGCCGCACGAGCCTGCCGTAAATGGGCATGCCTCCATCATGAAATGGAAGGCCGATCACAAGCCGGGCCTCAAGCTTGCCTCTGTGGTGGAACATATGGAGGGCAGCGGCGACACGGCCTATATGCGTGGGCGTTACTGTCTTTTCCAGCTCAAGGCAGACGGCAGCTATGAGGTCAATCCAGGCAAGTTTCTCGAAACACTGAGGCTTCAGGGCGATCAGAGCTGGCTGGTCGATGTGCAGATCTTCAATTCCGACATCGACGAAGATGCCGACTGGCTGGATGCGTGTCCGTTCACGGACGGGTGGGAGTAGAGCTTCGTCCCGGGCCTTGGCTGTCTATTTCAATCTGATCCGTAGTTTATCGTCATCCCGGACGCCGCAGGCGAGCCGGGATGACGAATGTTGCCTTAGGGGCGGCGTTTCGGCGGCAGTGATTTAACGAATAGGCAAACCTCGCCTCAAGCGCGACCTCATCCTGAGCCTGTCGAAGGATGAAGCCAGACAGGGCTGCGCTCGGCGGTCGGTGTCTTCGCCTTGGACGAGATTGATGTGCTGGCTCTTTAGCCGGGACGCACAGCGCAACACGCTTCATCCTTCGACAGGCTCAGGATGAGGTGGATACTGGCCTCAGGTTGCGCGACGCCAGAGACAGGCGTCACGCCCGATGGGTGCCAGCCCATCTGGGCGTCCATCTCCGGACGGTGAGATGGGCATATGAGGTGATGGCCGGAGATGGACCCTCAGACGGCTGCGCCGTCGAGGGCGACGCATGATTAGAGTGGAGCGCTCTCCCTTCTCCCGATCGCGGGAGAAGGGGCGGGGATGAGGGCTGAAACGCTCCTGACTAGCATTCACTGCAGCGCCCGAACGCAGGTTGCAGCCCTCACCCCTTCCCCCTCTCCCGCAGCCGGGAGAGGGGGAAGACAGATAGAAGCGTTGGGCGGCGTCCGACCCATTTCAGACGCATCTAAACCCCCGTCACAAAGGTCGAGATGACCTTCTTCAGGCCGATCTTTTCAAAGTTGACCTGTAGCTTGGTGCCATCTGCCGCGAGGACCTGTCCGTAGCCGAATTTTTCGTGGTGGACGCGTTGGCCGATCTTGAAGCCGGACTGGCCGGCGCTGGTGGCGATAAGCTCGGCCTTGCCGTCGATGACAGGGCTGGAGCGTGAGCCTTTGCGGGCGTTTTCCTTGAGGCGGCGCCAGCCGGGCGAGGTATAGTTCGAGCGCTCGCCGAGGTCTTCTATTGTGCCCTGAAAACCTGTCTCGCCGCCGGGAACGGTTGAGTAGCCGGTTTCACTGCTGGCATCGACACTGTCATGCGGCAGTTCGTCGACAAAGCGTGACGGCAGGACAGATTGCCAGCGCCCGAAGATCATGCGGTTGGCGACAAAGCTGATCGAGCATTTTTCGCGCGCGCGGGTGATGCCGACATAGGCGAGGCGTCGTTCTTCCTCGAGACCTTTCATGCCGCTTTCATCAAGCGAGCGGCGGGACGGGAACACTTCTTCTTCCCAGCCGGGCAGGAAGACCATCGGCCATTCAAGGCCCTTGGCGGCGTGAAGCGTCAGGATCTGAACCTCATTGCCGGTGCTCTGACCGCCAACATCCATGACCAGCTGAACATGTTCGAGGAAGCCGGCGAGGCTGTCGAACTGGCCGATGGCGTGGATCAGCTCTTTGAGGTTATCGAGCCTCGTCTGGGCCTGCGGGGAGCGGTCCTTCTGCAGCATGTCGGTATAGCCGCTCTCATCCAGGATGACCTGTACGAGCTCGTGATGCGCCATGCCGTTATTGAGGCGGTCGCGCCAGAGATTGACCTGATCGATGAAGGTGGTGAGGCCGCGCTTGGCGGGGCCTTTGACCTCATCGGTCTGCAGCACCATCGGGGTCAGCGTGAAAAGCGAGCGGCCATCATTGCGGGCAAAGGTCTGCAGCTTTTGGACGGTTGTGGTTCCGACGCCGCGCTTGGGCTGGTTGACGACACGTTCGAAGGCGAGGTCGTCATCAGGGCTGCGCACGAGGCGGAGATAAGCGAGGGCGTCGCGGATTTCGGCGCGCTCGAAAAAGCGCGGGCCGCCAATGACGCGGTAGGGGATGCCCAGCATGATCAAGCGTTCTTCGAAGAGCCGCATCTGCCATGAGGCACGCACGAGGATGGCGCAGTCTTCATACTGGCCGCCTTTGTTTACGTAGGCTTCGACATCGTCGCAGATGAGGCGCGCTTCGGCCTCGCCGTCCCAGAGGCCGCGGACCTGGACTTTTTCGGCGTCGGGATTGGTCTCTTCGCCATCGCCGACATAGAGCGTCTTGCCGAGGCGGCCCTTATTGTAATCGATGACGGAAGAGGCCGCCGCGAGGATGTGTTTGGTCGAGCGGTAATTGCGCTCCAGCCGGATGACCTTGGCGCCGGGAAAGTCTTTCTCGAAGCGCAGAATGTTGTCCACCTCTGCGCCGCGCCAGCCATAGATGGACTGGTCGTCATCGCCGACGCAGCAGATATTGTTTGAGCCGCGCGCCAGAAGCCTGAGCCAGAGATATTGGGCGACGTTGGTATCCTGATACTCATCGACGAGGATGTATTTGAACCGCTTGTGATAGTCGGCGAGGAGGTCCGGATTGTCCTGGAAGATGGTGATGTTGTGGATCAGCAAGTCGCCGAAGTCGCAGGCGTTCAGGACTTTCAGGCGGTTCTGATAGGTCTCGTAAAGCTGGATCGCCTTGCCGTCGGCGAACTGCCAGGCTTCGTCCTTAGGGACTTTCGACGGCGTCAGCGCACGGTTCTTCCAGCCATCAATGAGGCTTGAGAGATGGCGCGGCGTCCAGCGTTTCGTGTCGATGCTCTCTGCCTCGATCACCTGTTTGCAGAGGCGGATGACATCATCCATGTCGAGGATGGTAAAGCTGGATTTGAGGCCTGCGAGCTCGGCGTGGCGGCGGAGAATCTGCGCACTGATCGAGTGGAAGGTGCCGAGCCATCTGAGGCCTTCACCGGCGTCGCCGATGAGGTGCAGCGCACGCTCGCGCATTTCGCGGGCGGCCTTGTTGGTGAAGGTGACCGTCAGGGTCTGACTAGGCCAGGCAAGCTTGGAGCCGATGATATGGGCAAGCCGGGTCGTCAGGACGCGCGTCTTGCCGGTGCCGGCGCCGGCCAGCACCAGAAGCGGGCCTTCGGTCGTCTCGACGGCGTCGCGCTGTTCGGGGTTGAGGCCGTCCAGATAATCGGCATTGCCGTCTGGCTGAGGCGCGCGCGCAGCGGCCATCTCGGAGATTGAAGGGCGGCGATTCGGGGCAGAACTCATGGAGAACATATAGCAGGCTTCGGCGCCAATGGCAGGGGCCGACTGTGGCCGGGACTGAGGCGGTATGTGGGGTACCGGAGAAGGAATTGCGCAGGCGCACGCGAACCGGTCTTCAGACGGCGCGTTAAGGTGAGATGTCATCCGGATTTTTCAAACTGTTCAAGATAGCGGGCTGGGTGATTGGCGGGGTCCTGCTCGCTTTTCTTCTGCTGTTGCTGGCCATGACGCAGCCGCGCTTTGGCACGCCTGTGGCCAACTGGTTGCTGGGGGCTTTCGGGCCTGATGGCTCAAGTGTTCAGACCGCGCATACGCGGTTTCCGGCTATTCTCGTGGTCGAGGGCGAGGGGCTGTCAGTGCCGGGCCGGGTTGAGGCTGAGCGTATCGAGGCGCAGCTCAACCTTGTTGGCTTCCTGCCTTTCATGAGCTGGCTTTCCTACCTTGAGGCTGACAACGGCTCGGTCCGGATCGAGGATACCGATGGTGGCGACAGTAATGGGCCGGGCCTTGGCAGTGCCCGGCGCATTGTCGATGAAGTGCGCCTGACATCGGTCGAGATGATCATCGAGCGGGACGACGAGACGCGGACCGTGCTGATCGAGACGGCGCGCGGGTCGCTGCGGTCTGGTGACTTCATGCTGCGCGCCAGCGGGGCGGATTCGACGCTCAGCTTTGATGGAGAGACGTCGGCCGCTTTCAGCAAACTCGACGGCGTGTTGACCATCACGGGCGAGAACTTCTCCGATATTGCAGACCTGGCCGGACTCGCCGCGCCGGATACCCCGCCCTATGATATGCGGCTCACCGTCGATATCGCGCCTGATGTCTGGACGCTGAACGTCGAGCCTGAAACGCGCATTGGCGACAGTGACCTTTCCGGTGAGATTACGGTGCAGCCCAGGGAAGAGACGCCGGTGGTGAATGCAGACCTCGTCTCCAGCGAGCTTGATGCTGACGATCTTGGTATCGTCTTCGGCATTCCGATCGGTGTCGGCGAGAATGAGACCACGGGTGAGGTGCAGGAGCGCGCGCGCACCGCCTATAATCGCAGCGACCGCCTCATCCCGAATGCCGAGGTCGATTTTTCGCGGCTCGATGCGGTCGACGGCAGCGTGCGGTACGTGGCGCAGAATGTCAGCGATTCCATATTCGACATCCGGTCGCTGGAGCTTGATTTCGAGATTGAGGGCCGGGTGGTGCGGGCACCGCTCATCCTGCTCGACTTCGCGCAGGGCGAGTTTCGCGCTTATGCGACGCTGGATGGCAGCCAGTCTCCGGCCCACACCGATATGCGCGGCGAGCTCAGCAATGTGGCGTTCTCCAATCTGTCGCTGTCGCCCTATCTGCGCGGCGGTGCCGATGGGAATTTCGATATGACGACGGTCGGCGATGGGCTTCGCCAGGCAGCGGCGAGCATGAACGGCACGGCCGCGGTCTGGTCGCGCGATGCGGAAGTTCTCGCCCTCGCAGCCGAAGGGGCCGCGCTCGATATAGGCGAGGCGATCAGCCTTCTGGGCGAATCCGCAGATGACCGGACATATGTCATGGCACGATGCGCAGCGCTCGTGCTCGAATTCGAGGAGGGTGTTGGAAATCTGTCGCCAGCCGTCGTCGATACAGATGACAGCCTCGTGGTCGTTCGCGGCGACGTGGACCTCTCCAATGAGGCCCTGCGCCTCAGCGTGCGCTCGGAGGCGAAGGACGCGTCGTTCGGGACCTTGATCGGGGACGTTTCCATTGGCGGCACGCTGCGTAATCCATCCTTACAGCCCTTCAGTGCAGAGACCGTCGCCCAATTTGGGATTGCGACCATCCTCGCCTCGGTGAGCGGCGGTCTGGGCGCCTTGCCATTCATCGAACCTGGCATGGCGCAGGACGCCCCCTGCGGATCGCTTCTTGCGCGCGCTGAGTCAGCGTCCAGCGTTGATAATTAGGCCCGCCTGCAGCCGTCACAACCAGTCGCCTGTCTCGGCATGAAACTTGCGGATATTCCCGTCTGAGACGAATTCAATCGGGGAAGACGACGACGATGGGCACATCAGACAGACTTGTTTTCGAATACGGCTATGGCGCGCGAATCGGAGCGGTTCTCGCAGCCACAGCGATGTGGGCCCTCGTCCTCGGGGCGCTCGGCGGGGGAGTATATCTTCTCGTTTTGGGCCAACCGCTTGCTGCGGGGCTGGCCTGCCTGATCGGCCTGATCATTGCGCCATATTGTGTCAGCCTGCAGCACTCAATGCGGATGAAGCATCAGTGGCGCGTGTCGCTGCGCCCTGGTCATGTCACGCTCTGCCTGCCGGCAAACCGGGCCGCGCATCACCGGACTGAGAGCTTTGAGGGCGAAGTTGGCTACCGCGACATCCACCAGATTGTCCGCCGCCGTGAGGTCTATTCGCGAATGGGCATTCAGGTGACGACGATGCCTTACTGGCTGGTCCTGAAAGATGGCCGCAAACTGCTGCTTGGCGAAGACCGCAACCCCGGCCACGGGGAAAACGGCCGCACGACCATTGTTGCACGATCAGCCGAAGCGATCAGCCGGACATCCGGCATCCAGCTTGTCCGCGCCGAGCCGGGTCAGGGCCGCAGCCTGCTGTTCGGGCTGCTCGCCAATCGCCCGCCAGCCTGGCCGCAGGACGTCTGAACGGCGGTCTCGAAGAACGGGCCTATTTGCGAAAGGCGATTGTCACTTCGCCAATGCGGATGCCGAAACGCGTGACGAAGGCGCGGTTCAGAAGCACGCCGTCCTGTAGCAGATACATCCAGTCATCGAAGCCGACATTCCAGGTGCCGTCACCGACCGGAAGGTCTACCCTGTAGGTCCAGTTGAAGGCGTTGCCGACGGCCCGGCCTTCAGCCATGTCCGGCACGTCATTGGCGGTGCCGCGATAGCGACCGTTGCCAAGCATCTCAATCGTCCATGTGCGGGTGTCACGAACGCCGTCGGAATAGTCGAACTCCTCCACCAGGGTCAGCGTGTCGCCTTCAACCGTGCCGGTTATGTCGACCTTGAACTGGCGCCTGATCTTGCCGAACCGGTCTTCGAAGACGCCGTAGGCGGTGGTTTCACCAAGGAAATAGTCTTCCAGGCGCAAGGTCCGCTCGGCCTCGCTGAAATCCTCCAGTGAGTTGGAGACGCAGCCAGATACAGCGACGCTGGCAGCAAGAAGGACGGGCGCAAGACCGGTAGAAATTCGCATGAGGGAAGATCCTTTCAAGCTGAATACGGAGAGACGCGACCACCAGATCAGCGCTCGTCCAAATCGCGCTGAAGCTTGACAGTTTCACTTCCTGGTTGCCTGATATGACCCAAGGGAAACGCAGGCTGTATAGAGTGGGGGGCGCACCATGGCACAGACATCAGAGGAAATGCTGGAAAGCATGAAAGCGGGGATTGCCGAGAAAACCGGAAAACCGCTGGGTCACTGGGTCAAGATCGTGAAATCCAGCGGACTGGAAAAGCATGGCGAGCAGATGAGTTTGCTCAAGACAGAGCATAGGATGACCCATGGCTACGCCAATTTTGTGTGTCAGGCCGCCAAAGGCCGGCTCGAAGCCAGCGAAGATGATCTGCTGTCCGGCCAGTATCAGGGCAAGGAGAGCCTCAAGCCGATCTATGATGCTCTGGAGGCATTCGCAAAAACGCTCGGGGATGATGTAGAGATCGCGCCGAAGAAGACGTCGGTTGCTTTCCGCCGCTCGAAGAATTTTGCCGTTGTGACGCCCGCCACAAAGTCACGGGTGGACCTTGGCCTGAACCTCAAGGGCGAGGCTGGCACGCTGCGGCTTGCCGAAGAGAAGCCAGGCGGCATGTGCACGCACAAGATCAAGCTGCAAGTGGTCGAGGAAGTCGACGACGAGGTAAAGGCCTGGCTGAAAGCGGCTTATGAGCGGGCATGAGGGCGGCTTATCCGCAGCGCCTGTGCTGTTCGCCGCCCATGGTTCGACTTCGCTCACCATGGGCGGCTATTGTAACCAACCGGGTCTGAGCGCCGCCTAGTCGATCTTCGCCTGCGCCTTGTGGCGGGCTGCCTTGAAGTCGGGGGCGCGTTTTTCGCTGAAGGCAGCGACGGCTTCCTTATGCTCTGGCAGGGTGTAGCAGATCTCCAGCTGTTCGTGCTCGCGCGCCTGGATGCGGCCGGTGTCGGTGTCGCAGGAATTGGCGCTGAGAAGCTGTTTGGTCATGCGCAGCATGGGCGAGGGATTGAGCGCCATCTGGCTGGCGAGCTCGATCGCGTCGTCGATCAGGGCATCGGGCTCTGAAAGGCGGTCGGCGAGGCCGAGGTTGACGGCTTCTTCGCCAGAGACAGGCCGGGCGGTCAGGAGCAAGTCGTGCGCCTTGCCCCATCCAACGCGCTGGACGAGGAAATGAGAACTGGCGAGTTCCGGCACGATGCCGACCTTCACGAAGACCAGACCAAACTTTGCCGCCGTGGACGCGACGATCATGTCGAAGGGCAGGATCTGCGTCACGCCGATGCCGAAAGCGGGGCCGTTGACGGCGGCGATGCACGGCTTGGATGAGCGGATGAGCGAGATCCAGTCGATCCCGCCATCGCGCTTGTGGGCCTTGGTTTCAGAGGCCTCGATATTGTTCTGGAAGTAGGACATGTCCGCGCCTGCGCAAAAGCCGCGGCCTTCGCCGGTCATGACGACGGCGCCGATATCCTCGTCTTCATTGGCCGCCGTGATCGCCGCGCCCAGTTCGCGGCTCATGTCCGGGGTCCAGGCGTTCAGCTTGTCGGGCCGGTTCAGTGTGATGAGGCAGACGGGGCCTTTATGCTCGACCTTGATCTGTTCGTAGGACATGGCGTTCTCCCTGATATTTTTTGTCAGGATGAGGGGTCTGCCGCTGGGGCAGTCACGCGAAAAAATAGAAGTCGGAACGGCGGAGCGCCATGACGCGTTCCTTTTGCAAGTCTAAAAGGAACTCCCATGTCATTAATTCAAATTCTACTTTGTATATTCCTGCCACCTGTTGCCGTGGCGTTGCGCGCAGGCATCGGTCTGCAGCTGCTGATCAATATTGTTCTCTGCTTCATCTTCTGGCTGCCCGCCGTTATTCACGCGTTCTGGGTCAGCTCCAAGGGCGGCGCAGAGCCGGTCTGATCTCAGGCTTTCAAGACAAGTAAAAAGGGCGGGCTTTGAAGGCCCGCCCTTTTCGTATCCGGTTATGGCGCGGCTCTAGTAAAGCGTCGCCATCGCCTTGGCGTCATAGTCGGAAAGCTCTTCAGTGCGGCCTTCCTTGACCTTGGTTGCCCATTCCGGGTCCTGAAGCAGGGCGCGGCCAACGGCGACGAGGTCGAACTCGCCCTTTTCCAGACGCTCAACCACGTCGGTGATCGGCCGTGTCTTTGAGCCTTCACCGCGCATGGCGCCTGTAAACTCGGATGAGAGGCCAACAGAGCCGACCGTGATGGTTGGAAGGCCGGTCAGCTTCTTTGCCCAGCCAGCGGTGTTGAGACCATTCTCACCGTCGACCTCAGGGAATTCGGCTTCCCAGAAGCGGCGCTGGCTGGCGTGCAGGATATCGACGCCGGCATCGACGAAGACTTTGAGGAAGGCTTCGAATTCCTGCGGGGTTTGAGCGAGGCGTGCGTCATAGTCCTGCTGTTTCCACTGCGAGAAGCGGAGGATTATCGGCATGTCCGGGCCGACGGCGGTGCGGATTTCAGAGATGATGTCGCCAGCAAAGCGGGCGCGCTCCGGCAGGCCGCCGCCATATTTGTCCTCGCGCTGGTTCATAACTTCCCAGAAGAACTGGTCGATCAGATAGCCGTGCGCACCGTGGATTTCGACCGTGTCGAAGCCAAGGTCCTTGGCGCTTTTGGCGGCGTCGACATAGGCGGCGACCATGTCGGCGACATCTTCATCGGTCGGCGCGTCGAAGAGTTTCTTGCCCTTGTGGGTGATGCCGGACGGGCTGTCGGATGGCGCGTCGGGGAAGTGGCCGGTGCCGGTCTTGCGTAGGAGGCCCTGGTGCCAGATCTGCGGGCCCATCTTGCCGCCCTTGTCGTGGACCGCGTCGATGACATTCTTCCACCCGGCGAGCGCGGCTTCGGTGTGGAACAGCGGATAGTTCGGATTGTCGGAGGCGCCCTTGCGCCGCACCAGTGTGCCTTCTGAGAGAATGAGGCCGACATCTGCCTCTGCGCGGCGGGCATAATAGGCGGCGACATCGTCTGTCGGCACGCCGCCCGGGCTGAAGCCGCGTGTCATCGGCGCCATCACGATCCGGTTGGGAAGTTCAAGCGATTTCAGCTTGAACGGTTCAAATAGCGGGGCGGCTGAGGACATGGCGAAGACTCCGTATCGATTGGACAGCCCTGCATCTGGGGCATCGAAGAGAGTGGTTCAATCCTTTTCTTTTGCGCCAAGTATTCAGTCAGCATTCACTTGATGGCTGCCAACAGGGGTGGCATTGTTTGATCTGGACGAGGGGAAACCGACATGAAATTCGCATTTATTCTAGCTGCTATTGCGGGTGTTGCAGGCTGTGCGACGCCGGGGATCGATTATTCTGCCCGGCTCGTGCCGGTAAATACAGCTGCCGTGGAGACGCGGACCGTGGATGTCGGCCGGTTCAATGGCCCGTCCGGGAACTGGTATGCCGAGGAATTCGAGGCAATGCTGTCGGGCGCAATGTTTGATGGCCAGCCATGGTTCAGCATTGCGCGCTATAGTGACGGCTATGTGCCCGACGGACAGCGCGCCGGTATCTATGAAGGCCAGATCAATATCGAGGACTATACGGCCGAGGAATATTACGACACGTCGACCGAGTGCGTGGAATGGGATGGCCCGTTTGACTGTGAGCGCCGGGCCGAGGTGGAGCGGGTCTGCCTGCGAGAGAATGTGTCCGTGTCCGTTGCGCCGCGCCTTATCGAGTATGGCACTGGCCGCATGATCTACCAGGATACATATTTCGGCGATGCGAGCGCGGAAAGCTGCGAGGAGAGCTATCTGGTCGGGCGCCGTGGCAGACGTGCTGCAGGCGGTGGATGGGGCTATGGTCGGCGGGCAGGTGTGCAGCCGCCGCGTCAGCTTGTGCGCAATGCGCTTGTCTCGACGCTGGGCGACATCCGCAATGAGATTGCGCCGCGCAACGCCGTCATGCGGGCGGTGTTCGTAAAGGACGCGATGGATCCGGTCGTCGCGTCTGATCCACGCTTTGCCGATGCGCTTGATGCAGCCAGCAGCTCGCCCGGTGCGTCATGCGCGGTGTGGCAGGACCTGCATGCGCAATACCCGCAGGCCCCTGCCGTGACGCACAATCTGGCGGCCTGTTACGAGTCCGGTGAAAACTTCGCTGAGGCGCAGGCGCTTTATGCCGAGGCAGCTGAGCAGGCGCGGCGGTCTGGCATGCCGGTCGATCGGCAATTCCAGGACTCGCTGTCGCGGGTGTCGGCTTACCGCAACGGGCTTCAGGTACTCGACCGGCTGACAGGGTATTATGAGCCAGCGATCAACTAGGCGGGGCGAAACGGTTCAGCTGACACCCATCGCGAAGCCAACCAGCGCGGCGATCAGGAAACAGGCTGAGATCACGCTCGTTGTGAGCAGGTAGCGGGACATGGGCGTATTCCTTTCTGGAAGTTAACTTTCAGAATTTGAACGCCGGTCGGACCGCTCCTGTTCCTTTTTTGCAAGATCGACGGTTTTGCGGAGGCGGGCCGCGTCGGCTTTCTCGGCGAGTTTCTGGATTTTGGTCCGGCCGAATTTGACCCGGTTTTCAGCGGCCTGCTTCTTTGAAGCGGCGCGTTCCTTATCCTTGCGGACCTTGTTGAGATTTATCGGGGTGGTCATGCGTCCCGGCCTCCATTGGCCAGCCTTCGGTGGAGCCTGTCTCTCACGGTTGGCCATTCTTCGGCAAGAATGGAAAAGACGACGGTCGAGCGGAGGTGTCCGTCTGGCAGGATGCGGTTATGGCGGAGGATGCCTTCCTCTCGCGCGCCGAGCTTCAGGACCGCAGCGCGTGAGCGGGCATTGCGCTCGTCGACATGGAAATAGACTCTGATCGCGCCTGCATCAAAAGCATGGCTGAGCAGCAGATGCTTGCAGGCCGGGTTGACGATGCCGCCCTGATGTTCGGGCGCATAGATCGTCATGCCGACCTCGACATTGCGCCAGTCCGGATTGGGGTTGAGATAGGCGGTCATCCCGCCGAAACGGCCGTCCGGCAGCAGCACGGCATAGGGGATCAGCGTCCCTGCCTCGGTGCGCTGGCGGATGGTCTTCGTCCAGGGCGTGATCCAGTCGCCCGGCGGGTTGTAGAACGGCCAGGTCGCCAGACGCTCTCCCGATCTCTCCGCCATGTCGCGCAGCTCAGGCGCGTGGCGATCAAGATCGAACGGGACGAGCCTGACATGGTCGCTCTGTAGCGGGCCGGACGGAAGCTTCACCGGCCTAGGTCCTGTACTCATAAATTTTGCCGCGGCGGGCGGCGGAGTTTTGTTTGCGGGCCAGGCGCCATTGCGCAGGAAGGCCGGGGCCTTTCAAGCGGCGGCAACGCCGCACGCGGGCAAAAGACCGGTGCCCGGTGTGGCACGGGCGGGACGCCTCAACCGGCTGAGCGGCGCCCTGCCGCGTCAAGCCGCTTGAACGGGCCTCAGCCCGCCCTGCGCGGCTTTCCTTGCATGTCTTGCTCATCCAATTGCCTCCGCAACAAAATTTATGAGTACAGGACCTAGGCCTGGTGGGTGTCGCGCCACTGTTCCATGGCGAGAGAGATCGCGAAGGTCTCGCGATATTTCGGGCTGGAGGCGGGACGCGGGGCGCGCGCCGACGTCAGCGCCATGATCTCGGCGAGCTTGTTGTGAGCCGCGCCTGCCTGGCCTGCACCAATATAGGCGTGCAGCTCAACCAGGGCAGAGGAGAGCGGGTCATGCGCGCGGATAACGAAATAGGGCTCGTCTTCTGCGAGCTTTGACAGGACGTCAAATTCAGACGGATTGGATTTGGAGCCGACAGGGCCTTTGGACATGGGACGGTGCGCCTTCTTCGTGATTCGTGACTGTCTCCAGTCGAGCATATCGCATCACCAAGGGCACGCCCAAGACTTCAGGCATCCTGAACCGGTTTCACCTGTTTCAGCAAGACGCCGAGATTATTGTGCGTAACGATCCCCTCGACACGGTCGCCGGGCTTGAGCCGCGTGCTTGTCGGAACGAGCGAGCTGTCGAGCAGGGCCAGAACCGACGCATAGTTCTCGTGTCCGTCGACGATTTCCACCATGCAGACGCGGTTGGAAAAATGCTGCCGGACGAAGCCGCGGCAGGGCTTGTCGCGCAGGCAGACAAGATAGGCGGGATGCGCATCTTTCTTGTTGGGCGCGCGGCGGCTGGACGTGACGAAGAAGGCATCGCCGCCTTCATCAGCGAACTCAGTGTTACAGACGCTGGCGCGGTTGAAATAGAACTGGTCGCCTTCCTTGCTGACCTGGCCGGAGCCTTCAGAGGCGACACGTTCACGGATGAAGCCGAAGCTGTCACTGACCACTTTTTCAACTTCGCCCACCTGCCAGACCCGCTTTGGCTTTCCGTCGCGAATGCGGCGCGCAAGGACGAACGGCATGGCGATGCGCGAATGCAAGAAGGTCGAGAACCGGTTAGATGCGGGCTGCTCGACTGGTTCCTGCGCGGCCTCTTCTAGTTCGGCCTGCTGTTTCTGGGCGGCGTCGAGCCGTGTGCGCTTGTTGAGCGTCAGTTTCTGAAGGCGAACAATCTCTCGTCGGCGCTGCTCAACCCACTCGTCCCAACTGGCGAAAGTACGTGACCAGAACCATTTCAGAAGGAGCGCCACCAGCGCGAATAATGCAAACAGCACCGCCAGGGGCAGGGCCATGTCGGCAAGGGAGACGCCGAAGATGTCGATGTCCTCGGCGCGGCGGTAGTGCGTCAGCCACCCCAGGGCGCCAGAAATGATCGAGAAGAAGGAGAAGCTCGCCATCCGCTGGTCGAGCAGCGAGGCGTGAAGCTGCGGCGTGTCGTTTATCTTTTCTTTTTCGCGAAGATCTTCTTCGAGACGCGCGAGCTTTTTCGGCCGGTTGCGTTCGCGCCAGCGCACGATGATCGCAGAGACGACGAAGCCCATGACCAGTATGGCAAGAACGATGAGGGCGTAGACGGCCGCCATCGGATTGGCCGCAAGAAAGTCGCCGACACCCCCTGGAAGGGCGTCTGTGATCGTCTGGTAAATTGCCTCGATGCGGTCCATGCCGCTGCCCACCCCTGTTATCGCCCCGACTTTTGTCTAGCGGGCCCGGCGGACAAGCGAACGTAATTATAGATAAAACCCGCTGGAAAGGCGCTCAGCGTCGCTATTTTGGGCAGCGTTGCACCTTTTACCGGTTAATGCGGGTCAAACCGCGTCGGTATAGACGCGATCAGTGACCGCTGCCAAAGACGCCGGTGCGTACCGAATAGTCAGCGGCCAGACCGTAATCTGGGTCATCATCGCTATCGACCATGAGCTGTCCGGCCCGCTTCAGGAGCTTGTGGCAGTCGCGTGAGAGGTGGCGAAGGCGCAGCGTCTTGCCATGCGCTTCATACTTGGCGGCGAGGTCTTCGATGGCCTGCAGGGCAGACTGGTCCACCACGCGTGAGCGCATGAAGTCGACGATGACGACGTCCGGGTCTGTCTCTGGATGGAAAAGCTCTGCAAAGCCTTCGGTCGAGCCGAAGAAGAGCGGGCCTTCGATTTCATAGACATGGGCGCCGGGCGTGCGGACACTATCGCGTTCGATGATGCGGATGCGGCGGGCATTGTTCCAGGCATAGGCGAGCGCCGAGACGATGACGCCAACGATGACGGCGGTGGCAAGGTCATAGGCAACGGTGACGCCGGTCACCAGCACGATGACAAGCGCGTCGGTAAGCGGGATGCGCGTCATGATGCGCAGGCTGTTCCAGGCGAATGTGCCGATCACGACCATGAACATCACGCCGACAAGCGCGGCGAGCGGGATCTGTTCGATCAGGGCGGAGCCGACAAGGATGAAGGCGAGCAGGAAGAGGGCCGATGAGAGACCCGAAAGACGCGTGCGGCCACCGGATTTCACATTGATCATCGACTGGCCGATCATGGCGCAGCCGCCCATGCCGCCGAAGAAGCCGGTGACGAGGTTGGCCGCGCCCTGGGCCACGCATTCCTGGCTGGCGCCGCCGCGCCGATTGGTCATTTCACCGACCAGGTTGAGCGTCAGAAGGCTCTCGATCAGGCCGATGGCGGCAAGGATAAGCGCATAGGGGAAGATGATCTCCAGCGTTTCCAGATTGAGCGGCACCATCGGGATGTGGAAGGTCGGAAGGCCCCCTTCGACAGACGCAAGATCACCAACGCGCGGCACGTCGAGGCCGAAGGCAATGACCACAGCGGCGACAATAGCAATACCGGCAAGCGGGGCTGGAATGGCCTTGGTAAGCTTTGGCATGCCCCAGATGATCGCCATGGTGAGCGCGGTGAGCAGCAACATCAGGGCAAGCGGCAAGCCGGTAAGCCATTCACCGCCGGACATGCCATGACCGGACACTTCGGCAGAGCCTGGCACCTGGAACTGGGTCAGCTGGGCCAGGAAGATCACGATGGCGAGGCCGTTGACGAAGCCGAGCATCACCGGATGCGGAACGAGCCGGATAAACTTGCCGAGTTTGAAGATGCCGGCGGCAAGCTGAAGGATGCCCATGAGGACCACCGCCGCGAAGAGATATTCAACGCCGTGCTGTGCAACGAGCGCCACCATGACAACCGCCAGCGCGCCAGTCGCGCCCGAAATCATGCCCGGACGACCGCCAAAAGCGGCCGTGATAAGGCCGACGATGAAAGCTGCATAAAGCCCGACAAGCGGGTCGACGCCCGCCACGAATGCGAACGCCACCGCTTCCGGCACCAGCGCCAGCGCGACGGTCAAACCGGCGAGCAGCTCGATCTTGATCCTGTTCGGCGTGAATTTCGAAAGGTTGGCTTGCGAAAAATTCTGCGCGCCGAGGCGATCTGCGAACGCAGCGAATGGGGATTTGCTTGTCACGGATTTGGCTCAGTCTGTCTGGCGTTAATAGTTGGGGGTCGTATGGCGGTCTTGATGCTGCGGCGCAACACACGGCGTGAAAAAACCGCTGAGGATGCGGTTATGCAGGTTTTCGGTACAGAGACACATGCATCCGACTAGTGCGCGTGAATGGCTCCTTCGTCCAGCCGGTCCAACGGTTCTCACGCTCGAGGCCCGCGAGTTTTGCCATCAGGTCGATCTCTTGCGGCCAGGCGTAGCGCATCTGGAGGGGGATCAGCTTCGTCCCGTTCCCGGTAATGCGCACGCGCTGGTAATCGATGCGCTGATTGACCGGGTCGTGCAGCTTGGCCTCGAAGAGGAGCGAGCCCATGCCGATCCGCATCGTCCGCAGGCTCTGATGGTCGTGGAAGGCGGAAAAGTCCGGCACGAAGGTCTCGACCAGGAAGCCGCCGCCTGGCGCGAGGTGGCGCGCAGCATTCGCGAAGCAGCGCAGCTGGGCATCCTGTGAGGTCAGGTTGAACAGGGTGTTGAAGACGAGGAAGGCGAAGTCGTATTCCCCGGCGATGCGGCAATCAGCCATGTCGCCGATAACGACCGGAATGTCCGCGCCGCCGGGCTTTCCGCGAAGGATGTCCACCATGTCTGGCGAACCTTCGATGCCTGAAATGTCGAAGCCGCGCTGCTTCAGTGGAAGCGCGATGCGGCCGGTGCCGATGGCAAGCTCGAGGAGGCGTGCGTCGGGCCCTGCCAGCTCAGCGATCAGGGCGACCGACTCCTCAGTCGTGCCCGGGTCGTGGAGCGCATCGTAATCGTTGGCATTCAGCGTGCCGAACGTATCAGGCCCGAAATCCAGCATCGGGCCTGATACCATAAACTCGGTGCGGCCGCACCGCCTGTCCGGCGAACGCGGGCTAGCTCGATGAAACGATGCCGCCGTCGCACGGGATGGTGTGGCCGGAGATATAGGCGCCGGCGCGCGAGGACAGGAACATGGCGAGGCCTGCAATGTCCTGCGGGGTGCCGACACGGCCGGATGGGTTCCCTTTGGCGACGGAGTCCCAGTCGACGCCTTCGGTCTTGCCGCCGAAACCGACGCCGGTCGACAGCATCCAGGTCGGGAAAGGCCCCGGCGCGATGCCATTGACGAGGATATGTTCGCCCACATGCTGGGAGGCCATGAAGCGCGTGAGGTGAATGACGGCGGCCTTCGACGTACCATAGGCATAGCCGCTGAAAGGCGAGGTGTGCATGCCGTCGATCGACGCGATGTTGATCACGCGGGCCGGATCATCGGCGCTGGCGGACTTGCGCAGCAGCGGCATGAGCTTCTGGAACAGGAAGAAGATGCCCTTGACGTTCACGTCCATCACCTTGTCCCAGCCGCTTTCTGGAAACTCCTCCAGTGTCGCGCCCCAGGCTACGCCTGCATTGTTTATGAGGACGTCGACCTTGTCTTCGCGCTTGGCGATCTCGTCAGCGAGATGCTGAATGCCGACCATCTGGCCAACATCGGACGGGATGGCATAAATCTCACCGCCATACTGATCTTTCAGTCGTTTGACGGTCTCTTCGCAGGCATCGGCCTTGCGCGAGGAGATGATGACCTTGGCGCCATTGGCGAGATAGCCCGCCGCAAGCATCTCACCGATCCCGCGCGAGCCGCCGGTGATGACGACCGTTTTGCCCTTTACCGAAAAGAGATTGCTGAAATCATTGCTCATGGCGTGTCCTCCGCTTCGTTTGCTTCCTGCGGTTTGGAGGAGGCTTGCCGGGCTGGCAAGGGCAGTGGGCGTCAGTTGCCGAAGAACAATCGGGAGAGGGCGCGCTGAATTTCGTATTCGTGGGTGATAAGAGAAGCTACCCGGTCGCCGATCAGTTGCTTCGGAAAGGCAGAAAGCTGGTGCATCGCGAGAATGTATGACCGATCACTTATGACAGCTTCGATCGTTACAGATGGGATGGGTAATAGGGCCGTGTCAGCGAGTAGCGGCGCGACGAGGACTGCTGGTCCAGTATCCACATGGGGGTATTGGAGTAGCACGATCAACTGCTCCGGGTCGTCACTGATCTCGTGAACTGCGAAGCGCTCATCCATCAGAAAAGTCGATACTTTTCGTTCCAGAGGCCGTGCTTCTTATAGTGCTCGTTCCAGCTCTCGATGGCTTCGCGATTTTCTTCCGAGAAGCGCTTCATGCGTTCGGTCTTCACAGCGCGCTCGACAGCTGCGCGTGCGATTTCTGCGGCATCAAGGCCGTAGGATGCGGCTTCTGAAATTAGGGCTGAATCGATCTGCGTATGAACAAATGGGGCAGTCTCTTCTGAGAGGCCCGAAGTGGAGGGATCGGTTACGCCTAAAAGTTCAGCGGCGGTAACTTCGCCATGAGTGGCAGCCTCGATCCGCTTCGCAATGTCCGCGCGAGGCCGACGTGCTCCCGTCTCGTAGTGACGAATAGCAGCTTCCGATACACCGCATAGCCGCCCAAATTCTTTGGACGTTAAATGTGCTTTCTGGCGCCATTCACGTAACTGCATTCGTACAATTTGTACGAATGCAGTGTATCGTGCAAGCAGAAATCAGCCCGGCGAGATCATCTTGGACGGGTCGACGATGGCGTCGAAGTCGTCTTCGGGGATGCCGTCTTTGATGGCTTCTTCTTTCAGCGTGGTGCCATTCTTGTGAGCGTTCTTGGCAATCGCCGCGGCGCGGTCATAGCCATACTTTTCCTTGAGCGGGGTCACCAGCATGAGGGAGTTCTTCAGGCCGCGCTCGATATTGTCGAGGCGTGGCTCAATGCCGACGACGCAATTCTCGGTGAAAGACACGGCTGCATCTGCCAAAAGGCGGACCGACTGGAGGAAATTGTAGGCCATCATCGGGTTGAAGACGTTGAGCTCAAAATGGCCCTGGCTACCGGCAAAGCCGATGGCGGCATTGTTGCCGTGGATGTGGGCGCAGACCTGGGTGAGGGCTTCGCACTGGGTCGGGTTGACCTTGCCTGGCATGATGGAGCTGCCCGGCTCATTCTCTGGCAAGGCAAGCTCGCCGAGGCCGGAGCGCGGGCCAGAGCCGAGGAAGCGGATATCGTTGGCGATCTTGAAGCAAGACATGGCGACCGTGCTGATCGCACCATGCGTGAAGACCATGGCGTCATGGGCCGCCAGCGCTTCGAACTTGTTTGGGGCGGTGCGGAAGTTGAGGCCGGTGATCTGGGCGATCTTGTCGGCGACCATGGTGTCAAAGCCCTTTGGTGAGGCGAGACCGGTGCCGACAGCAGTGCCGCCCTGTGCAAGCTCCATGAGCTTTGGCAGCGTCATCTCGATGCGCTCAATGCCATTGGCAAGCTGCTGGGCGTAGCCGGAGAATTCCTGACCGAGCGTGACAGGGGTCGCGTCTTGGGTGTGCGTGCGGCCGATCTTGATGATGTCCTTCCAGCTTTCGGCCTTGTCGTTGAGGGCATTGTGCAGCTGCTGCAGCGCCGGGATGAGGCGGTGGGTGACTTCTTCTGCGCAGGCAATGTGCATGGCGGTCGGGAAGGTGTCGTTCGAGGACTGCGACATGTTGCAGTGATCGTTCGGGTGGACGGGCGACTTGGAGCCCAACTCACCGCCCAGGATCTCGATCGCGCGATTCGAGATGACTTCATTGGCATTCATGTTGGACTGGGTGCCGGAGCCGGTCTGCCAGACGACGAGCGGGAAGTGCTCATCGAGCTTGCCTTCCATCACTTCATCTGCGGCCTGAACGATGGCCTTGCCGAGCTTGGCGTCGAGTTTGCCGAGGGCCATGTTGGTCTCGGCGGCGGCTTTCTTCACGATGCCGAGGGCGCGAACGATAGGGGCGGGCTGTTTTTCCCAGCCGATCTTGAAGTTGCCGAGGCTGCGTTCTGCCTGCGCGCCCCAATACTTGTCGCCGGGGACCTCGACAGGTCCCATCGTGTCGCTTTCGGTACGTGGTTTCGGCTGCTTGTCGCCAAAGATGCCCATCGGGTCGGCTCCTGTTCGTGTGTCAGTTGAATAGTCGAGTACCGGGCGCTTTAGCATGGTCACCGAGAAGCGCAAAAGCGCGTTTGCGCCCGCGTGTCGCAGCGCCCGCACTTGTCGCCCGGCCTGCCGCCCTATCTATGAAGTCATGAGACGCGGAGGGGTATCCGATGGTTGAGACAGGCAAGGTACTTGAAGGCAAGCCGCCGCATGCGCCGGATGGGCATCCGGGGGTGGTGCAGGGCAAGGTTGGCCTGTTGCTGGTCAATCTCGGTACGCCTGACGGCACCGATTACAAGTCGGTGCGCCGCTACCTGTCAGAGTTCCTGTCCGACCCACGGATCATCGAGGTAAGCCCGCTGATCTGGCAGCCTATCCTGCAGGGACCGATCCTGACTTTCCGGCCGAAGAAGTCTGGCGAAGCATACAAGAAAATCTGGACCGATGAGGGCTCTCCGCTGCTCGTCTATACAAAGCGTCAGGCCGAGATGCTGAATGCGCGCATTGGCAGCGAGCAGCTGATCGTCGATTTCGCCATGACCTATGGCAATCCATCGATCGCTTCGAAGATTACCGCCTTGAAGGCGAAGGGGTGTGACCGGATCGCGGTCATGGCGCTTTATCCGCAATATTCGGCGACCACGTCCGCCAGCGTTTATGACCGCAGCTTCAACGCGCTGAAGGAGATGCGCTGGCAACCATCCGTGCGTACGGCGGCGCCGTTTCATGACCACCCGGCCTATATCGAGGCGCTGGCCGCTTCCATTTCCGAGCATATCGCGGGCCTCGACTTTGAGCCTGAGCGCGTACTGATGAGCTATCACGGCATCCCGAAAGCCTATTTCGAGAAGGGTGACCCGTATCATTGCCACTGTCACAAGACGACACGGCTTGTGTCCGAAAAGCTTGGCTGGGCGGACGGATTTGCGATGACCACATTCCAGAGCCGTTTCGGGCCGACTGAATGGCTGCAGCCCTATACGGACAAGACGCTGGAAGCGCTGCCGGAACAGGGCGTGAAGAAGATTGTCGCGGTGTCGCCCGCCTTCATTTCGGACTGTCTGGAGACGCTGGAAGAGATCGCCATGGAAGGTCGCGACAGCTTCATGGAAGCGGGCGGGACGCATTTCTCGGTGGCACCTTGCCTTAACGATTCCGAGCGGGCGATCGACCTGCTTGAGACGCTGGCCGCGCGCGAGCTGGCCGGCTGGATATAGTCCAAAAAAGAAAAGGGCGCGCCTTTCGACGCGCCCTTCCTTAATGGATCTAACCAGAAGCCTAAAAAGACTTACGGATGCGCGCGCCGTAGAAGGTCGGCGCGCCGGCGATGAAGGTCGGGATGCCGAAGCCGTCGCCGGTATTACCTGCATCAATGATATAGTCTTCGCCGGTGAGGTTGTTGACGTAAGCCTCGACACCGAAGCCGTTCTCAAGGTCAAGCTGGACGTTGAGGTTCACCAAGCCATAGGAATCCTGGCTGATCAGCTCACGCTCTGTGTTGTCGAAGTAGACTTGAGACTGCCAGGTATAGCTCGGCACGAGGCTGAGCGTGCCGAAGCCTGCATCCATCAGGAAGATTCGGGCCGCGAGGCTGGCCTTATGATCTGGCGAAAGGCGGAGCTTGTTGCCGCCGAATGGGGCACCTGGCTCATCATCGAAGCGGGCATAGTTGTAGCCATAGCTCGCAATGATATTGAGCGCGTCGGAGAGATACCAGTTGGCCTGCGCTTCGAAACCCTCAGCCGTTGCATCGCCAGCATTGATTGGCTCGATCAGGCCCTGCGCGTTGATCTGCGTCGACTGGAAGTTGTTGTATTCATAATAGAAGGCAGAGGCTTCGAGGCTGAGGTCGCCGCCAAGAAGTGAGCTTTTTACGCCGGCTTCATAGGCATCGACGATCTCTGCATCGAGGACGGCAAAGCCCGCGGACGGGGCTGAGGCCGAAGCCGTGATAACTTCCGGGCGACGGCCCCGGGCATAGTTGGCGAAGAGGTTGACCGTATCGGTCAGCTCGAACTTCGCGGCAGCACGCCAGGTGATGTCATCAAAGGTTTCGCTGCGGGAGATGCGCCCGCCCGATGGCTGGACGAAGAGGCCGGCACCGGTCACGGCGCTTGGCCCGTTCAGGAGTTCGACGAGCAGGCCGCTCTCCTTGTCTTCGGTTGTGTAGCGCAGGCCACCGGTCAGCTGGAGACGGTCGGTGACATCGACCGTGGCGTCAGCAAAGACCTCGAAGGCCTGCGTTTCGCCGTCATTGACGAAGCCCTCATTGTGGATCGGCTTCAGCGGGACAATGACGGTGCCGCCTGACTGCTGGAAGACCGTCAGGTTGATGCCTGGCAGTGCGTCGACCGGTGGAGCCAGCGGCGGGGCCAGGAAGCCGCCGAGCAGGGCCTGCACAGCACGCTCATCAAAGGTGAGTGGCACGTTCTGTTCGCCGGTCTCATCGAAATAGCTTGCGCCGATGAAGCCGCGGACGCGGCCGCCGGCGTCATAGTTGGCGCGGAATTCCTGGCTGAACTGTTCGCCTGAAGCTTCCTCAGCAAAGATAAGGAGCTCAAGACCGAAACCGTCCGGATCGAACACTTCGAGGCTGTCGAACTCGCGATAACCGGTGATGGACGAGAGCGAGATGCTGTCGGAGACCTGCCAGTCGCCGAGAAGCGTCACGCTGGTAACGTCGCGCTCAAGGCCGAGGGGCTTGCCGCCGAGGAAGTCGCCGAACGTGTTCAGGTTGGCTGGGTCCCATGGTTCCGAAGAGCCTGTCGGGCTGGGCAGGAACGCCTTCGACTTGAAGCTCGTGCCCGATGGGCTGTCTTCCTGATAGTTGGCGATGAGATCAAAGCGCAGGTCCGCCGTCGGCGTGAAGGCGAGCGAGGCGCGCACCGCCGACATGTCCTGGCTGTTGAAGTCTTCCTCGGCCGGATTGACGCTTTCGACATAACCATCGCGCTCACGCAGGCGACCCGCAATGCGGAAGGCAAGCGTGTCTTCGATGATCGGGCCGGTGACGTGGCCGTCGAGATAGACCTCGTCATAGTTGCCGATACCGGCGGTTGCCTGACCGGAGAACTCGAACTCTGGTTTGGCCTGAATGACGTTCACGCCGCCGATCAGGGCGCCGCGCCCAAAGAGGGTCGGCTGAGGCCCCTTGGCGACCTCGACGCGTTCAAGGTCGAAGAGCTCCACCACGGAGCCGCGCGAGCGGGAGATGGAGACACCGTCCTGAAAGATGGCGATACGCGGCTCGATGTTCGATTCGCCGCTATCGGAGGTGATGCCGCGGATCACGAAGCCTGGATTGTTCGGGCTTTGCTCCTGAACCTCAAAGCCGGGCACGAAGCGGGCAAGATCGGAAAATTCATCAAGGCCAAGATCGTCGAGAAGCTCGGAGTCGACGGCCGAAACGGCAACAGGCACGTCACGCAGATTCTCTGCCCGCTTCTGGACGGTGACAGTCACAGTGGTCTGGCGCAGCTCGTCTTCGGCTGCGTCCTGCGCGGTTGCAGGCGCAGCGAAGGAGGCGGCAAGGGCAAGTGTCGTTGTTGTCAGGAGGAAAGTCTTCATGGGAGGGCTCCGTTATTGTTGCGGAGGCTCCTATTTGTGCTTTGCAACAGGCGTGCGACGGTCCGGAAAATTTTCCCGACAAAGAGCAATTTGTGGCTTCCGGGACACGCCAGACGGTCAGACGGTCAGACGGCGTGGACGAGCACCGGTGTGGTCTGTGTCGTGCGGCAGACCGTCTGGTTACGGCCGTCTTTCTTGGCCTGGTAGAGTGCGTGGTCAGCTTCCATGAGGGCGGCGTGAAGCGATGACTGAGAGGTGAAAGTCGTTACGCCGAAGCTGGCAGAAACTGAGAGGCCTGGGGCCAGATCGTCGAAAGAAGCCGCATCGATAACCTCGCGAAGTCTCTCCGTAACGGCATAGGCCTGATCGGGTGTCACGTCGGTCAGAAGGATTGCGAACTCCTCGCCGCCCCAGCGGGCGAGCGCATCAACCGGATGGCGCAGGACCCTGCCTGCAAGCTCGGCGACGGTCTTGAGCACATCATCGCCGGCAGAGTGACCAAAATTGTCGTTGATCGATTTGAACCAGTCTAGGTCAAAGAGGATGATGGCGGCCTCATTGGCGGTCCGGTTCATTCGCGCGCGCTCTTTTTCGACGGCGCGTTCAAACGTTCTGCGGTTCATCAGACCGGTGAGCGTATCGGTAGAGGCAAGCTCATGCAGCCTCTTTTGCTGCCGGGCGATATCGACCTCACGAAGATAGTGGATGTAGCCGGCTGGAATGGCGATCGTGCAGGCGAAGAGCACCATGATCGCCACAAGGAGTGGACCATTATGGTTGAGGCCAAAGACGACTGTCAGCGATGACAGAGCTGCCGCCATGCTGATGCCCGTGCCGCTAACCAGCATTGGAAGCCGCGTTGGTTTGCGGTTCACATAATCGATAAGTCTTGTGGTCAGGCGCTGCATGGGAAGGTGATGTCAAATTAAGCCTGACATAGCCTCTCCCGGATGCATGAAATTTTATCTACAATGGGATTTAAGTGAGGTCGCCCGCGTTTTTGTGTGTAGAGTTTTGAGTATTGCGGCGCCGGGCTGCTCCGCCACTGGTGCGAACGGGGTGGCCGGACTAACTGTCTTCGCATGGATGACTGGATCAAGTCTGGAAAGGTGCGCGGCCGGATCACCGATGATGGCGCGCTTGAAGTGCGCTGCTTTGGCCTGACCACGCAGGCGAAATACTACAAGCCGCTTTTACGGGAGTTCTTCCGCAAGGACTTTACCCGCCTGCGCCCCGGACATGGGGACTATGCCGTGCATATCGTGATGGAATATACTGGCGACCCACCCTGGATGGACCTTGATAATCTCGCCAAGGCCCTGCTCGACAGCGTGTCGGGAAACGCCTTCGTAGATGATCACCAGGTCGCCCGCCTGCTGGTTGAGCGCCGGGTCGGAGAGCGCGAAGGTATCTATATGCGCGTCGAGGCGATGGAGTAGCCAGACCGTTGTTGGGGCGGGCGATCTGGCGTCTATAATTTAATTTGATTTCGCGCGTTCTTTGGATAATCCAGATAGCTGATGATCCGTCTCATCGCGGCTGACGACGTGCCGCAACCCATCACCGGCAGACGGCCCGGCTGGACATGCCCAGTGCTTCTAATCGACACGTATGTAGCGCCAAGTGCCATTGAGGGACTTGGCCTTTTTGCTGCGTCTTTCATTCCGAAAGGCACACCCCTCTGGAAATTCGATTCCAAGTTCGATCTTCTGTTCGAGCGTTCTGAAATCGCCGCTTTCCCCGAAGCCCAGCGCCGCCTGATGGAGCGGTATTCCTATCCGGTCGCCAGCGGCTCCAACGTCATGATCTACGAAACCGACAATGGCCGGTTCGTGAACCATTCCCACGCGCCGAATATGGGCTGCGCCGATCCAACGCTTGGTGTGGCCCTGCGCGATATTGAGGCGGGCGAAGAGATCACCAATGATTATGCGGAGTTCTGGCCGGAATACTTCCAGCTGCCCGGAATGGAAATGTTTGCGGAGGGCAGGGCGGTGAAAAACGGGCACTCAAGCCGGTTCTGACGCTGGCCTTGAAGCTTGGAGGACGCGCGCTCTAGAACCGCTTGAAAGGTTTGGGGGCGGCCGTTGCCGTAGCGGTGGCAACCACCTTGCCGTCCGGATCCATGCAGGCAGCTTCAGAAAAGCAGACCGTCTTGCCGAATTTGAGGATTGTCGCTTCGACTCTGGCGGGGCCGACAAATAGCGGCCGCAGATAGGAGACCTTCATCTCCAGCGTTGGCGCGGTCATGGTGACGTTGGAGGCGATAATGATGTTGGTGGAAATCGCCTCGTCCAGCATCGCAGCGATGAAGCCGCCCTGAATGGCGCCCGTCGGGTTTGCAAAGCTTTCATCGGCCTTGAAGTCGACCAGGATACGCATCTCGTCCTGATGAACTTCGGCAAGCTCCATACCGAGCGTATCGGAACAGGCCGGACGCTTCCTGGAGGTCCTGAAGCGCGCCAGCATGTCGGCATCGCTGATGCGGGGCTTTTCGGTCTCTTCGGCCAAAACCTATTTCCGGCGGAAGGCGTCTATACTGACCACGGTCGAGGCATTTTCGTCGCCAGCGGCCTTTTTCTGCGGCTTCGGTTCTTCTGGCTCAGCCGATTGCCTGGCCGGGCTGACAACATCCTGGCCTGTCGAGGCGGTATCGTTTTCGAAGGACAGGCCGAAATTGACGGCTGGATCAACGAACCGTGTCATGGCGGCATAAGGCACAGACAGATGCTGCGGCACGCCGCTGAATTTCAGGATAAGTTCAAAATGCCCGTCATGGACTTCGAGATCCCAGAACTGGTGCTGGATCACGATGGTCATTTCATCGGGAAAGCGCTCGACCAGATGGTCGGCCATTTTGACGCCGGGGGCCTTGGTCCGGAAGCTCACATAGAAATGATGCTCGCCGGGCGCAGCGCCATTGGCTGCTGTCTGGCGCAGTGCTTCGCGAACGACGCCGCGCATGGCTGCCTGCGTCAGCGCCTCGTAGCCAATATAGTCGGTCATGCAACAATCCTTTTCGGGCTCCGGTTGTACCTGGAAACGCGCCGGGTTCAACACGCTTCGTTCAGGACGCGAAGCAGCGCTTGAAACTTCGCGCGCTCCACCTTTCTAAACCTGGCAAGAAAACGCGGCCAAAGTTTGTGGGTGCCGCGCTTGTTTTCAGGCGGTCAGGAGCCGCTTTGTTCACCTTCTGAGGTGGGTGTCTCATCCTTGCTGCGCGTGTTCGTGACGGCGGTGATGAGGCCAAGGCCAGCCAGAATTACAGCGCCGATCGCAACCCATTGTCCAGGCAGACCAAAGGCTAGCGCAGCCCAGATAAGGCCGCCCAGAAAGATAAGGAAGCCAATGGTGTAAATCGCAAATGATGACATCTAGTTTCTCCACTTTCCGGACAAACGCCAATGGCAAGCCCGGTGTTCCGCACGAAGGTCCATTATTGCGATGAAAGGGAGAAGGTGGAGGCTTCTGTTGCCAGGCGCCTCCGGGCCCCGCCTAAGGCGCTGAAGCCCTAGGAGTTAAGTTCGGTAAACCGAGCGCAGACTAGGCTGCGAGCAGTTCGCCTTCAGCAAAGTTGTCATTAGCAACTATTGTTGAGTGAGCTTCTAACGGAGCTCATCCGGGCGAAAGCATCGTCTTTACACGTCCGTCGATCCTGTTTCGCCCCCAAAACCGTCCCGCTGAAGGAAGGGAAATTGGTGGAGGCGCCGGGTACCGCCCCCGGGTCCGAACCGCTTATTGCACGCGCGTTTATCGCCATAGTCCTCGAAGGGACGCCCTAGATATAGGCCAGCTAGTGCGACGATGAAAGGGGTTAGAGTGTGATCCGCAGGTCGGAAATGGAGCTGGCAATGGACTGGTAAGCATCCTGAAGCTGCTGGCCATTTTCCGGCCTGAAGAAAAAATCCGACCCGCTGGAGCAGTATTGCAGCACGTCGCGGCCTGCGTCCGGGGCCTGAAACGCGACGGAATAGATACGTATGCCCGCCGCCTTTGCGCCGTCGCAGAGTTGTTTTGCCTGCCAGGTCGAATTGCCGTTCGCGCTGTCGCCAACCGTGTTGAAGGCCCCGTCTGTCATCAGGATCAGGGCCTTGGCGCTATCGGGTTCTTCATAGGATAGCGGCGCGGATGTGCCCGGAAAGACAGAGGCCCAGGCCGGAGAGATCGTATACCAGCCCCAGGCAACACCAAGATGACCTGCGGTATTGCCCTCCGCGTCCAGCGCCGTGATGTAATCGTAAAGGGGTTGGCGGGTGCTCGTGAGCGGCAGCGGCTCAGCGTCGCTGCAATCATCCCTGCGCGAGGCATCTGCCTTCTCGATATACTGACCAGGACCCGGGGCCGCATCGGTAAAGGCCTGCCCGCCCTCGCGCTCAAACACGCAGGTGGAGTCGTAGTTGTAGGTGTACCACCTGCCACTATAGTAATAATTGACGCTTTGCTCACTGGACGAGCCCGTCGCCGCTTCGAAATAGGGGTCCGCATTGAAGGCGCCATTATAGGCGACCATAGAGATGCGGATATCGTCCTCATGGCCGGGCTTTGGCTCTTCGACCAGCAGGGTATCGACCGCGTCGCGTGCGGCTGCTTTCAGGTCGATCATGCGTTGACCGTCCATCGATCCAGACACATCGAACACGAAGGCGACATCGACCTTACCGATGCCATAGGCGGCCGCCGTCTCGATACCGAACTCGAACGTGTTGATATTGGCGATTTTGGCGAGATAGGTGTCCATGACGCAGTCTGTGGTGGCTTCGACCGCTGTCTCATTGATGAGGACTGCGGGCCGCGTGCAGGCGATTGGGAAACGGTTATTTGCGATGAGGGCTGAGAAATAATTTTGCACGACGGCTTCAACGCCAGACGTACTGGCGCCATCCTGGTAGGCGCGCGTTCCGGCGATCACAGCTGAATCGATGCTGCTCTGCACCTTCGACTTGTTGGTGGTCAGGACCTGGAAATCAATCGCGAAGCCCGAGATGAGAAGGATCGGAAAGACCGATAGCGCAAAGAGGATCGCCGTCTGGCCATCGCGGTTCGCGGTCAGCTTCTTTGCGTTTTCAGGCCACATCAAGATTGGTACCGAATGAATTGCGATCATCGGCAATGTGACGGATCGAGCTTACGACGGGCTTGCGCCTTTAAGGTAAAATGTACGAGCGCTGGAAGCTGGCGGTTAACCGCGAGGACCGCCTATCTCTTGATCCTGAGGTCCGAGATTGATGTCGCGATCGACTGATAGCTTGCCGTCAGCTCAGCGCCATTGGTGGCCTTGAAGGCATGTTCGCCGCTCGATGCACAATAGCTCAGCACCTCCTCGCCGGATGTTGGGGCCTGAAAGGCGATCGTGAAGATAACAACATCCTCTGCCTTGATGGAGTCGCACAGCGCTTTCGCCTGTTCGGTGGAATTGCCCTGACCTGAATAAAGCTGGTTCAGAAACTCACCATCCGTCATGATGATCATGGCTTTGGTCGTGCTGGGTTCGTTGTAGGGCAGCGGCTCGGCGCTGTTGTCGAAAACATCACTCCATTCTGGCGAAATCAGGTACCAGCCCCAGGCAATACCCTGGTGACCAGCCGTGCCGCCACCAGCGTTGAGGCTGTTGATGTAGTGATTGATTTGTGTCGCATTGTCGCTGAGTTCGAACGGTTTGATGCTCCGGCAATCGTCGCCGATGACGTTCCAGCTCTTGTTGCCGGAATTGTATTCCGCGTAGGCGGTGGACAGGAAACCGTCAACGTTGTGGGTTATCGTTGTCGCACGCTTCTGACCGGCTGGCAGAGTGTCGACGAGATCGACCGTTTTACGCTGGGTTGGCTGAAAGTCCGTGAACTTCTGACTACCGTCACGCTCATAGACGCAGGTGGAGCTGACCGACTTGGTCGCCGTCATCTCCTTGTCCACCCACTGGCATTCATTCCGCCAGCTCAGGCAGTATGACCCCCACCAGAATCGGCAGACATACCCGCACTCTTCGACCCGATCCGTATAACTCGCTGTATAAGTGCGGTTCTTCTTCATGCCTGTGACATTTTCGAAGAAATTCCCTGCATCGATCATGCTGTTATAGGCGACCATCGCGATCCTGACGTCACCGTCGCTGGAGGATCCGGGCAGGGGCAGCAGCGTTGTTGCCGCATCGGATGCCGCGTCACGCAAGTCGGCAATCCGGCCATAGGAGTTCATAGAGCCTGAGATATCGAAGACGAAGGCGACGTCGAGCTTGCCGACGCCATACGTCGCCGTCGAGGTGACATTGAATTCGAGCTCTGAGCGTCCGAGGACGCCGCTCATCGTTGTCGCCTGGTAGCATTTGACGTCTGCCTGGATTTCCTCGTCGTCCGGATAGGAAATCACCACCGGGTCGCAGTTCAGCCCGGAATTATTAGCGATAAGCGAATTGAAGTAGGTCTCAGCATGGGTGCTGCCCTGTCCCTTCGAGTTCGAGGATTGCAGCATGCGCGCGCCTGCCAGAACTGCCGAGTCGAGGGCGTGCTGAACACGATCCTTCTTGCCGAACGCAATCTGGGAATCGAGGGTGAGGCCAACAACGGCCAGGAGCGGCAGCAGCGCAAACGCCCAGATGACCGCAACATTGCCGCGGCTGTCCCGGCGAAATTTCTGTACTTGGCTTAGTCGCATTTAAGTGCCCCCGGCACGAATACTTCGGTTCAGCCTTGCTCTTTAGCGCCTGCGCATTGAAACGAGGCTTCGATCAGCGACCAGATTTGATGATGCCCATAGATGTCTTGTTAAGACTTCACCGCAAATGCGAAGAGAAGCCCCGCCGCAAATGGGAATGATGGGGATAAGTGAGGGGTGGGACTGGACTCAGGCGTGCGAGTCGTCATTGCATATTGGCATGCGCCAGTATCTCAATCTGCTTTCCGATGTGCTCGAAAACGGCGTCGAACGCGGTGACCGGACCGGCACCGGTACACTCGGTGTCTTCGGACGTCAGTTGCGGTTCGACCTTGCGGATAGTTTTCCGCTTCTGACGACGAAAAAGCTGCATCTGCGCTCGATCATCGTTGAGCTTCTGTGGTTCCTGAAAGGCGATACGAACATCGCTTATCTGAAGGAAAACGGCGTTTCGATCTGGGATGAGTGGGCCGACGAGAATGGCGACCTTGGCCCCGTCTATGGCAAGCAATGGCGCTCATGGGCGGCGCCGGATGGCCGCATGATCGACCAGATCGAATGGGTGCTGAACGAGATAAAGACCAATCCGAACTCCCGGCGTCTGGTCGTCTCGGCGTGGAACCCGGCCGACGTGAACGAGATGGCGCTGCCGCCCTGCCATTGTCTGTTCCAGTTTTTCGTCGCCGACGGCAAACTGTCCTGCCAGCTTTATCAGCGCTCTGCCGATATCTTCCTCGGCGTGCCGTTCAATATCGCGTCCTACGCGCTGCTAACCATGATGATGGCGCGCGCGACAGGCCTCAAACCCGGTGAGTTCGTGCACACATTCGGGGACGCGCATCTTTACTCGAACCATATCGAGCAGACGAAACTTCAGCTGAGCCGGGAGCCGCTGCCGCCGCCGAAGATGATCCTGAACCCTGAGAAGACCGATCTCTTCTCATGGGAATATGAGGATTTCGAGCTGGTCGGCTATGAAGCCCACAAGCACATCAAGGCACCCGTCGCAGTCTAGGGCCGGTCCCGTTAGACCCAAAATTCAATTCGACGTCATCCCGGCCGACCGCAAGGAAAGCCGGGATGACGTTGGAAGGCTTTTCGTAACCGCAAACGTCTTAGCGCGGTGCCATGCGGATCGAGCCATCAAGACGGAAATTGTGGCCGTTGAGATAGGTGTTACGGGCGATTTCCACGGCCAGCGACCCGAACTCTTCCGGTTTGCCAAGGCGTTTGGGGAAAGGCACCGAAGCCGCGAGGCTTTCGAGTACTTTCTCCGGCGCGCCCAGCATCAGCGGCGTTGCGAAAATGCCTGGCATGATCGAGTTCACGCGAATGCCGATGTCCATCATGTCGCGTGCCATTGGCAGGACCAGACCGTTCACGCCGGCCTTGCAGGAGCCATAGATGACCTGGCCGATCTGGGCATCCTGAGCGGCAACTGATGCGGTGAGCGTGATCGATCCGCGCTCGCCGTCATCATTGAGTGGTTCGGAGTTCGCCATGCCGAGCGCCGACATCGAGCCGATGCGATAGGATGAAACGAGGATGCCCTGCGCGCCGCGATCATACTGTTCGGTCGGCGTGCGCTTGTACTTCATGGTCTCCTTGTCGAAGGAGAGCGTCTTGCCGCGGCCTGAGGTCATCGCGCAATGAACGGTGACGCGTTCCTGGCCATGGGCCTCGCGCGCCTTGGCAAAACCGGCCTCGCACGAGGCCTCGTCCAGGATGTTCACATTGCAGAAGATGCCGCCAATGGATTTTGCGACTTCTTCGCCTTTTTCTTCCTGAATGTCGAAAATCGCGACCTTTACGCCGTGCGCCGCGAGGGCCTCAGCCGTTGCGCGCCCGAGGCCCGATGCGCCGCCTGTGACGACGGCAGGTGTGTCTGCACCAAGTTTCATGAGTTAATCCTCTCCCTTATCGTTCGATGCGCCTGTTCTAGGCAGTCGTGCGAGGCCGGGAAAGGATGCCGCTGGGTCAGCTCTGGGCGAGCGCTGCGTTCATCTTGCCATCGTCATAAGGATCGATCTTGCCCTGATTTTCCCGCTTGCGGATCCAGTAGGAAATGATCGCCGCGCCGACCATCTTGCCGATGATGAATACGACCCAGTTTGCAAGATGGAGCATGTTGCCGGGCTCTTCACCAAGCTGCATCTGTCGCGCCAGGTCGGCGCCATATAGGAAGATGGTCGTGTCCACCGGGGCTGCGATGGCGCTGGAGAGGAGAATACGGGTCGACAGCCGGTATTTGGTCAGCGTGAAGATGAGCCAGTCGACGATCTCGGAAATGGCAAACGCAAGACCCGATGCCAGCGCGATGACAGGCCAAGCGTAGAAGAAGGACCATGCGATTGCGAGGGCCATGACGATTAGGACTTTGTGGCCCATGCGGCGCTGCACAAAGTCGCGGAAAACGAAGACAAGCCCGGTGACGACTGTCAAAGGATGGATCTCTATGCCTTGGGCAAATGTCGTACCCGGGTCGAGTAGCGTGATGCTGCCAACCACGCCGAAGGACCAGTTCAGAAACGGAATGGTGGCGAAGTAAACAAATGCCCAGAATCGGCCATTGGCAATCCAGATGATGGCCGTTGTAATAGCCAGACCCAGCAACACAGTATATTTGAGGTCCGGTTGCTGGTTTGTCAGCGCCGATATGAAGGCATTCCAGAAATCCGGCATCAGTAGAAACAACAGCTCCTTACGCAGGCGCAGCATTGATTGAGGCATCACGCCTAGTAAAGACGGCAGCTCGCCGCACTTGACCGTCGCAAAGCGCGCGAGGAATGCAAGAGGAAAGTCTGCATGAACACCGAGGTGAAGCTCTCAATGATCGTCGCCCGTGCACGCAACGGGTCGATCGGCAAGGACGGTACCTTGCCGTGGAGGCTTGCAGACGATCTCCGGCTCTTTAAGCAGGCGACGCTTGGGAAGCCGATCATCATGGGCCGCAAGACGTGGGAAAGCCTTCCGCGCAAGCCGTTGCCTGACCGCCAGAATATCGTGCTGACCCGTCATTGGGATTATGCCGCGCCTGGCGCACGCGTCTATTCCAACATCAACGCCGCGATCGCGGCCGGGCGGGCGATCGCCCAGAAAAGCGGCGTCGATGAGATTTTCATTATTGGCGGTCAGAGCCTCTTTGAGCGAGCCATGCCGCTGACAGAACGCCTCTACATAACCGAGGTCGACGCCGACATAGATGGCGACGTCTTTTTCCCGCCGATTGCAGACAATGATTTCCTCGAAGCGGGTTCCACGGCTTACCCGGCTGATGAGCGCAACGAATACCCGTTCACGTATCGTATACTCGAGCGCATCCTCGACGGTGTAGATAGCCGGAGATAGCCCGACCGCCTTCAGGCCCGGGCTTTCCGCGACGGACTGGCTTGAAGAGCCTTCGTCTGCGCGACACTCTTCATCCCCATCAGACCAAGAATGTGGGAGAAGCGCCATGGACTATGAAGTGATTGCAGATGGCCTCCGGTTTCCGGAAGGGCCCGTCGTCATGTCTGACGGCTCGATCATCGTCGTCGAGATTGAAAGCAAGAAAATCACCCGCTGCTGGCCGGACGGCAAGCGCGAGACGGTGGCTGAGCCGGGCGGGGGGCCGAACGGTCTTGCGATCGGGCCTGACGGCAAGCTCTGGTGTACCAATAATGGCGGCTTCGTCTATCATGAGCGCGACGGCCTGCTGATCCCCGGTCATTGCCCGCCCGACTATTCAGGGGGCCGGATTGAGCGGATCGACCTCAAGACAGGCAAGGTCGACGTCATCGCGACCGAATGCGACGGGCGCGCGCTCAAGGGCCCGAATGATCTTGTTTTCGACAAGGCCGGGAATCTCTATTTTACCGATCTTGGCAAATCCTATCCGACCCACCGCGACACGGGCGGCGTCTATTTCATGGCGGCCGGCTCGGACAAGGTGCAGGAGCTTGACTATAACCACATCTCGCCAAACGGGATCGGCCTCTCGCCGGATGAGAAAACGGTCTATTTCGCCGACACGATGACGGCGCGCGTGTGGGCCTTTGATCTTGAGAGCCCGGGTGTCGCGAAACAGGCCTCACCCTTCTCAACGGGCCGCGTTGTGGCTGGTATGCCTGACCTTCGCTATTTCGATAGCCTTGCCATATCTGCCGCCGGGAATGTCTGTGTCGCGACCATCCTGCAGGGCGGTATCACCACGGTGCAGCCAGACGGCAATCATTCTCACATCGCGTTCCCTGATCCCTTCGTCACCAATATCGCCTTTGGCGGCGAGGACATGAAGGACGCCTATGTGACGCTGTCCGGCACAGGTCAGCTCATCAAATGCCGCTGGCCTGAAGCAGGCCTGAAGCTGAACTTCAACGCCTAATCCTCAAAGATAATCTTTGGCGGGGCTTTCGTCTGGAGACTATCCAGATTGAGCGCCACGGATTTCGATAATTCATGGAAAAGCGCAGCAGCGGGCCCGTCGCCGATGGCAGCTGGTCGGCCTGTGTCGCCACCTTCGCGAATATCGTTCAGGATCGGCAGCTGGCCCAGCAGCGGCAGGCCGAGGGCCTCGGCGATCTTCTGGCCGCCGCCTTCGCCCATCAGGTGATGACGGTTGCCGGCAGGGTCTTCGAACCAGCTCATTGTCTCGACAATGCCGAGGACGGGAACGGCCGTTTTTGCGAACATGGCGGCCCCGCGCCGGACGTCTGATAGCGCGACCTCCTGCGGTGTGGTTACGAGAAGGGCGGCCGTGACGGGAATTTTCTGGGCGATGGCAAGCTGCGCGTCGCCGGTGCCTGGCGGGGTGTCGATGATGAGCAGGTCCAGCGGATCATCGGGCGTGCCCCAGGCTGCATCGTTCAACATCTGCGTGATCGCGGACATGACAATGGGACCGCGCCAGATCATCGGTGCGTCCGGGTCTGACAGATACCCGATCGACAGGGACCGGATGCCGTGCGCCTCGACGGGAATGAGCTTTCCGTTTGCATCGGTTTCAGGTGAGGCATCGGTCGTGCCCAGCATGGTCGGCGCGCTCGGGCCGTAGATATCCGCGTCCAGAAGACCTGTCTTGAGGCCAAGCTTGGCAAAGGCGGCGGCCAGATTGACGGCGACAGTCGATTTGCCGACGCCGCCCTTGGCGCTGGCGACAACAAGGATGCGGGAGATGCCGGGGATCCTGTCGGTCTGGTTTTCGCCCGGCTGGCCCTGGCTGAGGGCCTCATCGGAGAGGCGGGCGCCCTTGCTGACGCGTCTGTGACCGGGCTTGGGCGGCGACGGGTGCGGCGGCTGGCTGGTCGGCGGCGTACTGCCTGGAGCGCGCTCTGCTGTCAGCATGGCGCGCACGTCGCTGACGCCGTCGACATTCATCGCGCGGGCCTCAGCTTCGATGCGGCGGGTTTCGGATGCGGCAAGGTCGTCCGGGTCGCCGTCGAGGACCAGCGTTACCACGCCGCCATCGCGAATTCGGATCCCCTGCAGCCAGCCGGGATTGCCAAGCGCGTCCCGGATCCGCTGTTCGAGACTGCCAGATTGTCGCTGTTTACGTCGAAACATGCGGGCTACTCCTTGATGCGCGGTGCCTAGAGTGCACATATTCTCGCAACGCCTATATGGCCATAGACGGACAGTCGTGAAGGAGGGGCAATGCCCTGGAATGACAACAAGGACGGTGAGGGATCGTCCAAGGGGACTAACAACCCATGGGGATCCCAAGGCAAAAAGCCCGATTCGCCCTGGTCTCGCCCCGGCGGATCAGGCGGCGGGAACGGATCTGGCGGCGGTGGTGGCGGTGGAAATCGCCCTGACCTCGAAGAACAGATGCGTCGCATGCAGGAACGCTTTCGCCGCGGACGCGGTGGAAATGGCGGCGGTGGCGGCCGCGGTGGTGGCCAGAACTTCGGCCCGCTCGGCTTTATCGTCCTGGGCTTTGTCGCACTTCTTGCCTGGCTCTTTAGCGGCGTAGTTGTCGTCGACGAAGGCGAGACCGCAGCTGTGTTCCGCTTTGGAGAGTGGCAGAAGAATTACGGACCGGGTCTTCATGTGCACCTGCCGACCCCGATCGAGACGCATGAGCTCATGCCCTCGCAGCAACAACAGGTCACGCAGATCGGTGCCAATGAAGAAGAACGCCTGATGCTGACCGGTGACGAGAATATCGTCGACGTTCAGTACCGCGTCTTCTGGTACTATGATCAGGAAGATCCTGAGAACTTCATCCTCAACGTCGAGGACGGCGAGGATCTCGTCAAAGCGGCCGCGGAAAGCGTGATGCGCGAAGTGGTTGGCAAATCCAATCTCGATGATGTCATCACCACGGGCCGTAACGAGCTGCAGACGCAAGTGCGCGAGCAGCTTCAGGCCCTGCTTCAGGACTATCGCGCGGGTGCACAGATCCTCAACGTGGAAATCCAGGAAGCTCAGGCCCCGGCCGAAGTGCGTGCGGCCTTTATCGACGTTGTGAACGCCGGTCAGGACGCCGAACGCGCTGTGCAGGACGCCAACCGTTATGCCAACGACATCATTCCGCGTGCACGTGGTGAGGCCCAGCAGATCCTGCAGGATGCCGAAGCCTATCGTGAACAGGTGATCGCCGATGCGACCGGTCAGGCCAACCGCTTCAAACAGATCCTTGCCGAGTATCAGGCGGCACCGCAGGTCACGCGTGAGCGGATGTACCTTGAATCAATGGAACGGGTGCTGAACCGGAGCGACAAGCTGATCCTGGACAATGAGTCAGGAGCTGTCCCCTATCTGCCGCTGGATAGCGTCAATCGCAGAAATCAGGAGAACTAGGCCATGAAACCCATCGGAATTCTTGGGATCGTCGCGGTCGTCCTGGCTGCCATTGTCCTGTTCAATTCGTTCTTCATCGTCGACCAGCGCAAGCAGGCGCTACTCCTGCAGGTTGGCCGAGCAGTTGAAGCCTATAACGAGCCGGGATCTGATGAGGCGGGGCTCAAACTCAAAATCCCGCTTTTCCAGAACGTCGTCATGTACGACCGGCGCAACCTTGGGCTCAATGTGCCTGGCATCGAAGCCTACGCCTCCAATCAGGAGCAGCTGATCGTCGACGCGTTTGTCCGCTGGCAGATCTCTGATCCACTGGCTTTCTACCAGCGCCTCAACAATGAGCGCGACGCGCGCAGCCAGCTAAGCAACTTCACCAATGCGGCAATCCGCAACGCGCTTGCCTCGCGTCTGCCCGAAGAAATTATCTCCGGTCAGCGTTCGGAACTGATGGACGAAATCCGTCAAAATCTCGCGAGCAATATTGCGGGCCGGGGTATCGAGATCATCGATGTGCGTATCCGCCGCGCAGACCTTCCGGATGACGTGTCCGAGCGTGTCTTCCAGCGTATGGAAGCTACGCGGGGGCAACAAGCCGAGGAAATTCGTGCCGAGGGTGACGAGCGTGCCCAGCTGGTGCGGGCCACGGCCGAACGCGAACGGACGGTGATCCTGGCCGATGCGCGCCGGGAGTCCGAGGAAATTCGCGGTGCGGGTGATGCGCTCCGGAACGAAATCTACGCCGAGGCCTATGAGCGTGATGCTGAATTCTTCCGCTTTTACCGCTCGCTAATCGCCTGTGAGCAAGCCTTCACCGAAAACACGCGTATCGTCGTCGGACCCAACCAGCTTGGGATTTGCAATGACTTTATCGACCAGGCCCGCCAGAGCGGCTCTCGCCGTTAGGGTGCCCGCCGATAGCTGCTTCAGTTTTCAGGACCTGCCATGACCTGGCAGGTCCTGATTGCGGCCATCGGTCTATGGTTTGCGCTTGAAGGCATTCTGTATGCCGCCGCGCCAGATACGATGCGCAGAATGGCGGCATGGCTTTCCGCGTTGCCGCTCGACGCGGTGCGCAGCGGCGGTATCTGGTCGGCCATATTGGGACTTATCCTGTTCTATGTCGCCGTACGGTTTGGTTGACGCGTTGCGTTCTGCCTGCGAACCGCCTTAGTTCTGGGATACGAAAAGACGCGTGTGATGGAGTACAAGAGTATGAGACGTGTTGCGATGTCGGCCCTTGCCGGGCTTGCTGGCGCCGCCCTCCTGGCGGGCCCCGCCAGTGCGCAACGGTCGCAGCCTGCCAGCCAGGGCTCTCTCTCCGACACGGTCAGCGAAATCGACCAGCAGCGCGCGCCGGACTCGTTTTCGGCGCTGGCCCGCCGCCTCATGCCGTCCGTCGTCAATATCACGACGAGCCAGACTGTCGCGCCAGAGGGCATGCCGGAATTTCCGGACGGCTCTCCGCTGGAACGTTTCAATGAATTCTTTGGACGTGACCCCGACGGCTTCCGCCGTGAAGGCTCACTCGGGTCGGGTTTCGTCGTTTCTGATGACGGCGTCATCATTACCAATAATCACGTCATCGAGAATGCAGACGAGATCAATGTGGTCTTCGCCTCCGGGCGCACGCTTCAGGCAGAGCTGGTCGGGACCGATATCGAGACCGACATTGCCGTGCTGCGCGTCGAGAGCGACACCCCTCTGCCATTCGTGGAATTTGCTGACAGCGACGCAGCCGAGGTTGGCGACTGGGTGATGGCGATCGGCAACCCGTTCGGTTTTGGCGGGTCTGTATCGGCAGGCATTATCTCTGCTCGCAACCGCGATATCCAGTCCGGCCGCTATGATGATTTCATCCAGACCGACGCCGCCATCAACCGCGGCAATTCGGGCGGGCCGCTATTCAATCTCAATGGCGAAGTCATCGGCGTGAACACCGCCATTATCTCGCCAACCGGTGGGTCTGTTGGTCTCGGTTTCTCCATTCCGGCCAATCTCGTCAAACAGGTATCGGGACAGATCATCGAATTTGGCAAGCCGCGCCGTGGCTGGTTTGGCGTCAATGTGCAGGGCATCGATGAAGGCCTTGCGGGCGCCTACGGTCTGCAGGACGCCAATGGCGTGATCGTTACCTCGATAGATGAGGATGGGCCCGCAGCCTCTGCTGATTTTGAAGTCGGCGATCTGCTGCTCACCTTCGACGGCGAGATGATCGAAAATGTTCGCGGCCTGACGCGCATCGTCGCCGATACAAGGATCGGCAAGCGCGTCCGCGTCGACCTGATCCGCGACCGCAAACGCCGCACAGTGCAGTTTGAGGTTGGAGAGCTTGCCTCGAACAATGAGTCCGAGACGCGCGAGCCACTGCCTGAAAACGCGCTGGCCCAGAACCCGCTCGGGGCCGAACTGAAATCGATCGATGATGATGCCCGGCGCCGCTATGGTATTGCGCGCGGTGTTTCGGGGGTTCTCGTGAACTCTGTTGCGGCGAGCGGGCCGAGTTTCGGCAAGCTGCGCAAGGGCGACGTCATCACCGAGATGGGATTTGAGCGCGTCACCTCGCTTCAGGATGCATATAACGCGCTCGAGCCTGCAAATGCCCCGCCGGGAGAGCCGCTACTGGTGCGGGTGAGCCGGTCCGGGCAGACCATGTTCTTCACCATCGAGACCGAGCGCTAGTCAAACGACAGGCCATGTGTTGCGCCGACTGTGGCTTTACGCCGTTTGCA
This sequence comes from Henriciella marina DSM 19595, assembly GCF_000376805.1. Classification (NCBI taxonomy): domain Bacteria; kingdom Pseudomonadati; phylum Pseudomonadota; class Alphaproteobacteria; order Hyphomonadales; family Hyphomonadaceae; genus Henriciella; species Henriciella marina. The sequence goes on from NZ_AQXT01000002.1 coordinate 3,121,320, forward strand.
AATCATACTTTTATCAATTTTGGGGATTGGGGGATCAGGCTTGTAGTCAGGAGTATGTACAATGGCGATGACTGAAAGAGACGCCCTCAACCTTTGGCGCCGCGCCCTGTCATCCTATGTGCGCACCTCCGACGGTGATCTGACGGTCCGCCAACAGGCCATCCTGATGACCGTTGCCCTGTCAGCCGGGCCGCACACCGTGCGCGGGCTTGCGAGCGACCTCGATCTTGCCAAACCAGCCGTGACACGTGCCCTTGATGCTCTTGAAAAAGCCGGTTTTGTACGCCGCCGCCGCGACGAACATGACCTTCGCAGTGTTATTATAGAACGCACCGTTGAAGGCATGACCTGGCTTCGCGAATTCGCTGAGCTCGTCATCGCAGCCGAGGCAGGCGAAGAGCGCCGCCCAGTTGCGAGCGATGCGGGGCTGGACAAGGATGTCGCTGCCTGATCAAGGAGGCAGTGTGCCTGAATTTGATGACCTCCGCCTGACACCCCCAAAGCGTGGTGCTGGCCTGCGCATGCAGGTGAGCGCCGGCGTTGCTGCGCTACGAGATAGCGCGCGCCCCGACGCCGAGATGGTGACGCAGGCCTTGCACGGTGAGACAGCCACGCTGTTCAAGGAAGACGGAGAGTTTGGTCTTTTCCAGATGGACCGCGATCGCTATGTCGGCTGGGCCCTGATGGATACGTTTTCGGCTCCTGTTTCAGAGCCGACGCACAAAGTGTCCGCGCTTCGTACCTATGCCTATTCGCAGCCGCATCTGAAGTCAGCGCCTTACGGCCTGATCTCCATGGGCAGTTTACTGACGGTCGTTGATGAGGACCGAGGGTTTCTGAAAACGACGCGTGGTGGATGGGTCACGTCCAGCCATGTCGTTGCGCTCGATATCGTCGAAGACGACCCGGCTGATGTTGCGACCCGGTTTCTTAACACGCCCTATCTCTGGGGCGGATGCGAGAGCCTTGGCCTCGACTGTACCGGCCTGACGCGGGCGGCCTTCTCAGCGTGCGGCGTGCGCCTGCCAAGAGACAGCGATATGCAGGTTGCCTGGTGCGGGGAGCCGGTGGACGACTGGAATGGGCCAGGCACACTACAGAGAAACGATCTTGTTTTCTGGAAGGGCCATGTCGGCATCATGCTGGATGAGAGCACGCTGCTTCATTCGAATGGCTATCACATGGCTGTGGCGCAGGAGCCCTTGCTGACGGCGATTCCGAGGATCGCAAAAGAATACGGCGAGCCCATTGGGGCCCGCCGTATCGATATCCTGAAAGAGAGGGCCGCCACACCAGAGTGGCTCGCGGCTGGCAGAAAGCCTTAGCCCTACTGCTTCGTCCTCTTCGGACTAGTCCGTATCACTGCCCGCATCGTTCTCTTCGGAAAGAGCCGAATCCGGGGCAAGCTCGACTTCGCTGACATTGCCTTCGGCCTCTGAGTCGCGATCAGTCACCACGTCCTGGGTTTCGATCACGCCCGTTGCCTCAGTTGGCGCATCTTCAACGGTTTCGGAATCAAGCGTCGTCTCGACTGCCTCGCCCGATGTGTCCTCACCGTCCATGCCTTCAGCTGCCTCGCCTTCTTCGCCTGCTGTCTCTTCTGGAAGTGGCTCGGGGAAGGGAGCGGCACCTGGTGTGTTGGATGCCAGATAAGCGATCACGTCGGCGCGCTCGTCATCGCGGCGAAGACCCGCAAACGCCATGGACGTGCCACGGATATAGGATGACGGGTTTTCCAGCCAGTTGTCCATGCTCTCATATGTCCACGTCTCGCCGGACGTCGCCTGCATCGCGGAGGAATAACCGAAGCCTGCTGCATGCGCATGGCTCTCGCCGATGATCGCGTGAAGGTTCGGGCCTGTGCCATTCCCGCCGCCCTGATCAATCGTGTGACAGGTGGAGCATTTGGCCTTGAAGGCGCGCTCACCGGATGACGGATCAGCGGCTGCGAGAAGGGCGCCGAGGTCATAGACCTCTTCTTCTTCCCCGCCTGCGCCGCCGGTTTCGGCGATCTCGGTATAATATGAGAAACGGCTCTGCGCCCACTCATTGAGGCTCTCGTCTTCCTCACCGTGATGGCCGCCTTCTCCGGAAGAGAAAGCCATATCCGAAAGCGTCTGAAGGGCCATGACGCCCAGAACAACAGCGAGGATTGCGCCGAATGTCTTATTCCAGAAGAGATCGCCCATAGGGATCATCCTTATGTCTGTATCAGTCTTTGCGCGCCTTCTGACACGCTATCGAGTCAGAGGCAATATAAGCGGATGCGAAGCAGGATGCGCGGGGGGATACAGCGGCGAAAGGGCGCAGGGGCTGCAAGCGGCAGGCGCGGCGTCAACCGGGCCAGGGCTTGCCAAAAGCCCTCTGCTCACGCATGGCAAGCCGCTATTTCTACCACATGCTGCAGGTTGGACGAGGATATAACTCATGGACACGCGACAGGGCCGTATTGCCTATCAGGGTGAACCGGGCGCCAATTCCCACATTGCATGCAACGCCACCTATCCAGAGATGGAGCCTATCGCCTGCAAGACGTTCGAGGACGTGCTCACCATGGTCGAGCGCGGCGATGCCGATCTGGCGATGATCCCGGTCGAGAACACAATTGCCGGGCGCGTGGGCGATATCCACCACCTCCTGCCGGGCACGAGCCTGCATATTATCGCAGAGCATTTCATGCCGATTCGTTTTCAGTTGATGGCGCTGCCGGGTGTGAACCTTTCTGAAGTCAAACAGGCCCACTCGCATGTCATGGCGCTTGGCCAGTGCCGGGCCTTCCTGCGCGAGCATGGCATCGAGCCCATCGTTGCGGCCGATACCGCGGGCGCTGCCCGTGTGGTTCGTGACCTGGATGAGCGCGCCACCGCCGCAATCGCGCCTGCGCTCGCCGCAGAGGTTTACGGACTCGATATCCTGGCGCGCGACATCGAGGACGCGGAGCACAATACGACCCGCTTCGTTATCATGGCGCCGGAACCGCTTGAGCATGAGGATGTCGGTGAGGGCGCGGTGACGTCCTTCCTCTTTCAGGTGCGCAACATTCCCGCCGCGCTTTACAAGGCGATGGGCGGGTTTGCGACCAATGGCGTCAACATGACCAAGCTTGAGAGCTATCAGATCGACGGCTCGTTTACCGCCACCCAGTTCTATGCAGAGATCGAGGGGCATCCGGACGAGCGCCGTGTGCAGCTCGCGCTGGAAGAGCTTGGTTTCTTCTCAAGCTCGCTGAAGATCATGGGTGTCTTCCCGGCGAACGCCGAGCGGTATCGTCACAGATAGGCGCGCCTAATGCTTCCAGACGATTTCGGTGTCGGTGTAACCCTGAAAATAGAGCGCGGCGGTCAGGTCGGTGACCGTGATCGCGCAGTCTGAGGCTGCGGCAACGACGGGCTTGGCGCGGTAGGCGACACCGAGACCCGCCGCTTCGATCATGGCGAGGTCGTTGGCGCCGTCCCCCATGGCGAGGGCATCTGCGTCCGACAGGCCATGTTGTGACGCGCCTTCGCGAAGCGCGGTAAGCTTTGCCTCCCGTCCGAGGATCGGCTCATCCACCTTGCCGGTGAGGGTGTTGCCGTCATCAAGCAGCGTATTGCCGCGGTCGCTGTCGAAGCCAGCCGCCTTTGCGATGCGGGAGGTGAAGAAGGTGAAGCCGCCCGAGACCAGCATGGCATGTGCGCCGTTCGCTTTCATCGTGGCGACCAGCGTTTCGACGCCCGGTGTCAGCGTGATGCGCTCACGGAAGCAGCGTTCCAGCTGCGACAGGTCGAGCCCGTTCAGCATTCCGACGCGCTCTCTAAGGGCTGATTCAAATTCCAGTTCGCCCCTCATCGCCCGCTCCGTGATGGCGGCGATCTTGGCTTTCAGCCCCGCAAAGTCTGCAAGTTCATCGAGGCATTCCTGCTGGATGACGGTGGAATCCATGTCGCAGATCAGGAGTTTCTTGCGCCGGTTTCCGGTCGGGGTCACGCAGATATCAGCATCGCCCTCAAAGGCGGTTTCGACCGCGCTGCGGACCTTTGCCGGGTCTGCGAAATTGCCGGCCTGCTCGATCGCGGAGAAGTCTCGCGAACCGCTCAGCATGCGGACAGGGCCGCGCGCGCCGCTCTCGACTTGCTCCAATGTCTTTTCCAGCCTGTCGCCAATGTGTTGCAGGCTCTTGTCGGCACGTGCAACGATAATCGCCACATGGGAGAAGTCCGTTGTTTTTCTGTCCATATCGGCGGTCCTTACTTAACGTCCACGTTCAAAGTCCTTACGTCTAAACGCATGAAACCCGCAATCCTGATCCATGGTCCAACTGCAAGCGGTAAAACGGCGCTCTCCATAAGCGTTGCCCGCAAGTATGATGGCGAGATTGTGAATGCCGATTCGATGCAGGTCTATGACAGGCTGAAGGTCATTTCAGCCCGGCCGTCCGAAGAAGAAATGGAAGGCGTTCCCCATCACCTGTTTGGCCATGTGCCCGTCTATACGCGTTTCTCGACCGGCCAGTGGCTGGAGCAGGCCCGCACGGTCATCGAAGACATCCAGAAGCGCGACAAGACGGCAGTCGTGGTCGGTGGCACAGGACTTTACCTGCTGGCGCTGACCGAAGGGCTGTCTGACATCCCGCCCGTGCCGGAAGAAACCCGCCACGAAGTGCTGGACATCGCCAAGGCAGAGGGCGTGCGCGGCCTCAAGATCCGGCTTCAGGTCGTCGACCCCGAAGCGGCCGCGCGTATCGATGACAATGATCGCCAGCGCCTGACCCGCGCCTACGAAGTCTGGCTCGCGACCGGGCGATCACTCACCAGTTTCCAGACTCACAAGACCAATCAGGTGCTCAATCCTGATGAATGGCTAGGCGTTGCCCTTACCCCGCCGCGCGCCAAGCTTTACGCCCGCATCGACCGGCGCTTCGAAGGCATGCTGATGGAGGGGGCGATGGAAGAGGCGCGCCAGCTGCAGGCGCTCGGCATCGATCCGGACCTTCCTGCCATGAAGGCGCACGGCATGCCATGGCTGACCGCTTTTATCCGCGGCGAAATCGATTCTGCCACAGCCGCAGAGAACGCCAAGCGCGATACCCGCCGCTATGCCAAGCGCCAGTTTACCTGGATCGGACGCCAGTTTCCGTTCTGGCCGCGAATCCCGTCGGGAGAGACCAAAACGCGGATGCGGGTGATTTCTGCCCTTTACCGGGAGGTTGACCGCTAGGCTGAGGCACGTTATTGCCGCATTAGCACAGTGAGGAAACAGTTTTGCGCAATCAGAAGGTCGTCGTACTTATCAGCCCGTGACCGGCATCATCAGATGCTGGCGCGGGTTGCGCATGGAAGGGTCTCCAAGGGGGCCCTTTTCTTTTGGGTAAATCCCTGATGCGCCCGAGGATAGAGAGACGACCGGACTGACAGACAGGAAAAGGCTAATGGACACCCACACGCTGACCGACCAAGACCAATCGACCCTCGACGGGGCCCGTATGACAGGTGCTGAGATGGTCATTACTGCGCTGATGGAGCAGGGTGTCGACACCATGTTCGGCTATCCGGGCGGGGCAGTCCTGCCGATCTATGACGCGCTCTATTCTCAGCCGTCCATCCAGCACATCCTTGTGCGCCATGAACAGGGCGCGGGCCACGCGGCCGAAGGTTATGCCCGCTCGACCGGCAAATGCGGTGTCGCGCTGGCAACGTCTGGCCCGGGCGCGACCAATATGGTCACCCCGATCACCGACGCGATGATGGACTCGATTCCGATGGTCGTCATCACCGGGCAGGTGCCGACACACCTCATCGGGACCGACGCCTTCCAGGAATGCGATACGGTTGGCATCACGCGCTGCTGCGCCAAGCACAATTATCTCGTCACCGATGTGGATGAGCTTGCCCGCACGCTGCACGAAGCCTTCCTGATCGCGACATCGGGCCGCCCCGGTCCGGTCGTCATCGATATTCCGAAAGACATCCAGTTTGCGACCGGCACCTATACCGGCAAGCAGGGCGTCAACAAACCAACCTATCGGCCAAAGACCGAGCCAAGCGAGCATGCGATCCGCGATGCGCTCGACATGATGGCCACGGCGCGCCGGCCGGTTTTCTATACGGGCGGCGGCGTCATCAATTCAGGCCCGGAAGCCTCCAGACTGCTGAGAGAGCTTCAGGCGGCGACCGGTTTTCCGGTCACCTCGACGCTGATGGGTCTCGGCGCCTTCCCGGCCAGCCATGAAGGCTGGCTTGGCATGGTCGGCATGCACGGGGCCTATGAAGCCAATAATGCCATGCATGATTGCGACCTGATGATCTGCGTTGGCGCGCGTTTCGATGACCGGGTGACCGGCAAGATCTCAGCCTTCTCGCCGGGCTCACGCAAGATCCATGTCGATATCGACCCGTCCTCGATCAACAAGATCATCCGGGTTGATGTGCCGGTTATCGCTGACTGCAAGGCCGCGCTTCAGGCGCTACTCGATGGCTGGAAGGCGCGCCGCCTGCCAGCGCCAGACCTTGCCGACTGGAAGGAACAGATCGCCAAATGGCGCGTGGTGGACTGCTTCGCCTATCCGGAAAATGATGGCGCGATCCGCCCGCAATATGCGGTTGAGCGGCTCTATGAGCTGACAAAGGACCGCGACACTTACATTTCCACCGAGGTTGGCCAGCACCAGATGTGGGCGGCCCAGCACTATCATTTCGAAGAACCGAACCGCTGGATGACGTCGGGTGGCCTCGGCACGATGGGCTATGGCCTGCCAGCTGCCGTCGGCATCCAGGCTGCGCACCGCGATAGCCTCGTCATCGACATTGCCGGTGAAGCCTCGGTACAGATGGTGATGCAGGAAGTCTCGACTGCGGTTCAGCACAAGCTGCCGATCAAGGTCTTCATCCTCAACAATGAGTGGATGGGCATGGTGCGCCAGTGGCAGGAACTGCTGCACGGTGAGCGCTATTCCCACTCATATTCCGAAAGTCTGCCGGACTTTGTGATGCTGGCCGAAGCTTACGGCGCCCATGGAATCCGCTGCGATGATCCGGCAGAGCTCGATGCGAAGATCATGGAGATGATCGACCATGAGGGTCCGGTGATCTTTGACTGCAGGGTCGAGAAGGCGGAAAACTGCCTGCCGATGATCCCATCAGGCGCGCCGCACAACCAGATGATCCTCGGCAGGATCGCTGGCGACGAGATTGACGAAGCCGGCCGGAAGATGGTGTGAGCTGACATGACCCGCGAACCGATCCCCGCCAGCGCCTATGACATGGACCATGCCGAAGAGGTCGAAGAGCGCCGCACGCTCGCCGTCCTCGTCGACAACGAACCGGGCGTACTGGGCCGCGTCGTCGGGCTGTTCTCTGCGCGCGGCTATAACATTGAAAGCCTGACCGTTGCCGAAGTGGACCGCGGCAAGCACCGCTCCCGCATCACGATCGTGACGACGGGCACCGCCCATATGCTGGAACAGATCGAGGCGCAGCTTCTGCGGCTCGTGCCGGTGGCGGCCGTCATCGACATCACCAAGTCAAAGCGCGGCATTGAGCGTGAGCTGGCGCTCGTGAAAGTGGCCGGTGAGGGCGACCCGCGCGTCGAGGCGCTGCGCATCGCCGAAATCTTCCGTGCCCGCGTCATCGATACGACGAATGAGAGCTTCATCTTCGAGATCACCGGCGCGTCTGAAAAGATCGACCAGTTTTGTGAGCTGATGGAGCCCCTCGGCCTTGTCGAAGTCAGCCGCACAGGCGTGCTTTCAATCCGCCGCGGCAAGGATGCCGGCTAGGTATCAATTTCAAAAGTATCCCAGAGACACCAAGGAGTAACGAGCAGTGAAAGTCTATTACGAGCAGGATGCCGATCTCGGCCTCATCACCAAGAAGAAAGTCGCCGTGATCGGCTATGGCAGCCAGGGCCACGCCCATGCGCTGAACGCGCGCGACAGCGGTGTCACCGACATCGTGGTGGGGCTTCAGGAAGGTTCATCCAGCCGCAAGAAGTGTGAGGCCGAGGGTCTGAAGGTTATGACCCCGGCAGAGGCGACCAAATGGGCCGATGTGGTGATGATCCTCATCCCGGACGAGAAGCAGGCCGTGCTCTGGGCGAACGAGATCGAGCCGAACGTCCGCGACGGCCAGCACATCATGTTCGGCCACGGCTTCAACATTCACTACAACCTCATCCGCCCGTCCGCGAACGTGGACATCTCGCTGTCAGCGCCGAAAGGCCCTGGCCACACGCTGCGCGACCAGTATCAGCGCGGCTTCGGCCTGCCGGGCCTCATCGCGATCCATCAGGACGCGACCGGCACCGCGAAGGACGTTGCGCTCTCTTACTCGAAGGCCATCGGCAACACCCGCGCTGGCGTCATCGAGACCAGCTTCCGCGAAGAAACCGAGACCGACCTCTTCGGGGAGCAGGCGGTCCTTTGTGGCGGTATTGTCGAGCTGATCAAGGCTGGTTTCGAAACGCTGGTCGAGGCCGGTTATGCGCCGGAAATGGCGTACTTTGAGTGCCTTCACGAGACCAAGCTGATCGTCGATCTCATCTATGAGGGCGGCATCGCAAACATGAACTATTCGATCTCCAACACCGCCGAGTATGGCGAGTATGTCTCAGGCCCACGTGTCGTGAATTCTGAGACGAAGGCGGAGATGAAGAAGATCCTGACCGACATCCAGGACGGCACATTCGCGCGCAACTGGGTTCTGGAAAACCAGGCCGGCGCGCCGGGCTTCCATGCCAAACGTGCCCGCATGAATGACCACCAGATCGAGGAAGTCGGCGAGAAGCTGCGCAGCATGATGCACTGGGCGCAGAATGACCGGCTGGTCGACAAGTCGCGCAACTAGACTGATCAGGCGGACGCCGGAAACGGCGTCCGCCCTTTATCGCTCAGCCCTGGCTGTTCCAGGCTTTCCATGAGCCGTAATAGACATCGACTTTCTCAAAGCCTTCCCGCCTGAGAACGGAGGCGGCGATGCTGGCGCGCATGCCGCTGCCGCACATCACTGTGATCGGGCCCGAACGGTCAAGGTCTGGCAGGTCGACAGGTATCCGGCCGGCATAGGCGTGTTCTGCGCCTTCGATATGGCCGCCTTTGAATTCGTCGATGCTGCGCACATCAAGCAGCGTCCAGCCAGAGGGCCTGTCGGAGAGCCGCGCTTTCACCTCATCAGTGTCAATCAGGTCGATGCTCTCAAGCGGCTGGTTTGAGGTCGCCATCGGAACCGTCCCGGCATGATGGCCAACAACGCGGTCATAGCCGAGGCGAGCGAGGGTCGTCGCTGCTTCCTGTGCCTGCGCAGCGCTGTCGCTGACCAGCACGATGTCGCGGTCATAGTCGAGGAACCAGCCAGAAAAGGAAGCGAGCATGCCGGCAGGGATACAGTAGCTTCCGGGGACGTGGGCTGCGGCGAAATCTGTCTCGCTGCGAATGTCGACGATTTGCGCTTCACCCTTGAGAAGCTCGCTGTCCGGGCTGATCGGTGGCGGCGTAAGATAACGGTCGGTGGGTGCGCCGCCCTCAGTGTTGAGCCGTTCCATCATCTCGAAATAAGGGGGCTGATAGTGGTTCTCGGCTACCTTTGCGTCGATGAAGGCCTCACGGTCCGTCATGGCAAACCGATCGTTATTCAAGCGTTCATGCCCGATCGTGGAAAACTCACGGTCCGCCATCCCGGCACCACAGACCGACCCGGCCCCGTGTGCCGGGTAGACAATTGTCTGGTCGCCAAGTGTCTTCAGCTTTTGCAGGCTGTCGAACAACAGTCCGGATACCTCACGCTTTTGGTCGGGATAGAAGTCGGTGCGTCCGACATCCCCGATGAACAAGGCATCGCCGGTAAAGACGCCAACAGCGCGATTATCGAATGCCGTGTCATAGAGGACATAGGAAACGCTGTCATAAGTGTGGCCCGGCGTTTCCAGTACTTCGATCCGCATGGAGCCGATTTCGAAATGGTCGCCCTCGCGCGTGGTTTCTGCGTACTGGATCGGCGTATCGCGGTTGGGGCCGTGCAGGATACGAGCCCCTGTCGCAGCGCGAACGGCAGGTGCGCCAGAGATGAAATCCTCGTTCCGGTGGGTCTCGAAGACATGCGTAATGCGGACGTCTTCCTTGCGCGCAAGATCCATGTAGGCGCTGATGTCACGGCGCGGATCGATGATAGCGGCCTTCCCATTCGATCCAATCATGTAGGAGAGGTGAGCAAGGCCATTCGACTTGATCTTGTGCAGGAACATTCTTTGCCTCCGATCGATGCTAATAGAGTGTGCCCCAACTACGCGTGAAAGACCTCAAGGCTCCAAGGCGTACCAGAATGGGCTGCCTCTACCTTCAAGCCTGGGCTGAATGGCGACTGAACATCAGATTAAATCTCTTTATCTTGCCGTTCGGCGCGCTGGTGCACATTTAAGACTGCCGAAATCTGCGCTTTTCGAAAGGCCCCTATGACCGCCCGTATCTTTGCCCTCGGCCTTTCCGCTCTCACCATTTTGGGGACCGCCTCCGCGCAGGCCAATGTGGCCGAAGGTCTCTGGTCTTACCAGGCACGTTACATGATTGGTCCGATCCCGGCAGGCGACCGTGGGCAGTATTGCGTCGGCTCAGACATGTCGCAAAGTTCTTTCGACCAGCTTTTCAATGACATCAATTCTCGCTGCCGCGTCACCGACAGCGAAACAACGGCTGACGGTTATGATTTCAAGCTGCAGTGTTCCGGCGGGCCGGATGGAGAGCTGGATGGAAAGCTGCAGGTCGGCGCGGATACGGCCATTCTGAACGCCACCGGATGGACTGGCACGGCCAGTGAAAACGTGCCCGTGATGCTGACGGCGACGGCTGAACGCGTCTCCTCAACCTGTTAGTTCTGGCGATGCAGGATTGTGCGTCGGTCCGCGTAAACTGATGCCAAGGTGCCCTTGCGGAAAGATTATTGAACTTTCTCGCTTGTCTTCCTTTGACAGCATCGCTTGCCTGCCTAGAACGTGTGGAAGATGGCAAAATTTATTCCTGTTGGAACGTTCGATCTCGTCATTTTCGGGGGTACGGGCGACCTTAGCCAGCGCAAGCTGCTGCCTGCACTCTATCACCGCTTCGCGGATGGGCAGGTCCCCGAGGATTCGCGAATTGTCGGGGTCTCGCGCACGAAGATGACAGACAAGGCGTTTCGCGCCTTTGCCTTTGAAGCCTGCGAGGCCCACACCAAGGACAAGATCGACAAGGATCAGTGGGCAGCTTTCGAGAAGCTTCTGGCGTATACCGCGCTCGATGCCACCGACCCGAAAGCCGACTGGTCTGACCTGAAATCAAAGCTCGGCGATGATGACCGCCCGGCGATCTTCTATCTCGCTGTGACGCCTAAAATCTATGTGCCCATTTGTGAGGCAATCGGCGCTGCGGGCCTTGCGGATGGCGATACTCGTGTCGTGCTGGAAAAGCCGATCGGGACCGATCTACAGTCTGCAAAGGCGATCAATAGCGGTGTTGGTGCCGTGTTCGCCGAGGACCGGATTTACCGGATCGACCATTATCTCGGCAAGGAAACCGTTCAGAACCTTCTGGTCTTGCGCTTTGGCAATACGCTGTTCGAACCGCTCTGGAATCGGACGGCGATCGATCACATCCAGATCACTGTGTCTGAAAGCGTCGGCGTTGGCGACCGGGCGGGGTATTACGATACCGCAGGCGCGGTGCGAGACATGTTGCAGAACCATCTCCTGCAGCTTCTCTGCCTCATTGCGATGGAGCCGCCCAATTCCATCGAGGCGGATGAAATCCGGACCGAGAAGATAAAAGTGCTGAACGCATTGCGGCCGATCGAGTCCAAATATGTCGGTGCGGACACGGTGCGTGCGCAGTACGACGCCGGTACAGTCGATGGCAAGCAGGTAAAGGGTTACCTCGAAGAGCTCGAAAGCGGTGAAAGTGACACCGAAACTTTCGTGGCCATCAAGGCCTGGGTCGATAACTGGCGCTGGGCGCGGGTGCCGTTCTATCTGCGCACGGGCAAGCGGATGCGATCGCGCCACTCAGAGATTGTGGTCCAGTTCCGCGAGGCGCCGCACGCCATGTTCGGCGAGGATCAGGCCCATTCCAACCGGCTGATCATTCGCCTGCAGCCCGATGAAGGCGTGCAGCTATACGTTCAGATCAAGGAGCCGGGGCCCGGCGGCCTGCGCGTGCAGTCCTTGCCACTGAACCTCTCTTATGCGGAATCGTTTCAATTGCGGTATCCCGATGCCTATGAGCGCCTGCTCATGGATGTGGTTCGCGGCAACCTGGCGCTTTTCATGCGGCGCGAGGAAGTCGAAGAGGCGTGGGATTGGGTGGACGGACTTCTGGAGGGCTGGGCAGCGGCCAACACACCGATCCATACCTATGCTGCTGGACTTGAAGATGGCCCTGTCGAGGCGCGCATGCTGCTTCGCCAGGATGGCCGCGACTGGTGGAGCAATGGCAAATGACCTCATTACACCCCAAAATTCAGGAAGTGACTGAGCGGATCGAGAAGCGCTCGGCCGAAACGCGGGCGACCTATCTGGAGCTGATACGGGGCCGTAAGCCTGACGGCTTTGCCCGCCAGAAGCTCGCCGACGGCAACCTGGCCCACGCCTCTGCTGGCTGCGCCATCATGGACAAGACCCAGCTTCTCGGCGCGAACTGGCCGAATATCGGCGTTATCACCGCCTACAACGACATGCTCTCTGCCCATGCGCCGTATGAGGATTACCCACAAATTATCCGCGATGCGGCTCGCAAGGTGAATGCGACCGCGCAGGTGGCGGGCGGCGTACCGGCGATGTGTGACGGCGTCACGCAAGGGCAGCAGGGCATGGAGCTGTCGCTCTTTTCCCGCGACGTCATCGCGCTCGCCTCTGCCGTTTCGCTCAGCCACGACATGTTCGACGGCGCGCTCCACCTTGGGATCTGCGACAAGATCGTGCCCGGGCTTATGATCGCCGCGCTGCGCTTTGGCTGGTTGCCGCACATATTCGTGCCGGGCGGGCCGATGCCATCCGGCCTGCCAAACCCGGAAAAACAGCGCATCCGGCAGGAATACGCCCTTGGCAATGTGGACCGCGACGCGCTGCTGAAGGCCGAAGCGGAAAGCTATCACAGCCCCGGCACATGTACCTTCTATGGCACCGCCAATTCCAATCAGATGCTGATGGAAGTGATGGGGCTACACATACCGGGCGCCGCATTCGAAAACCCAGGCACGCCGCTTCGCGAGGCGCTGACCCGCGCTGCTGTCAGCCGCGTCGTGGAGCTGACGGTGAAGCGCGACTACACGCCGATGGGCGAGATGATCGATGCGCGTAGCTGGGTGAACGCCATGGTTGGCTTGATGGCAACCGGCGGGTCAACCAATCACGCGTTGCATATCCCGGCGATGGCGGCCGCATCCGGCTATCAGGTCGAGCTTGAGGATTTTGCCGATGTAAGCGCAGTGACGCCGCTTCTCTGCCGCATCTATCCGAATGGCCCGGCCGATGTGAACCATTTCCAGGCCGCTGGGGGCATGAGCTTCGTCATGCGTGAGCTGATTGCGGGCGGGCTTCTCAACGGAGAGGCACGTGGCATCATGGGCAGTATTGCCGACCATGCGCGCGAGCCCTGGCTGAAGGATGGCGCGATTGCATTCCGCGAGCCGCCTGAAAAGAGTGGCGATAGTGATATCGTCCGGCCCGTTAGTGACCCGTTCCAGAAGGAGGGCGGGCTTCGCATGCTAAACGGCCCGTTGGGCCGCGGCGTCATCAAGGTTTCCTCGGTGAAGGAAGACCGCCGCATCATTGAAGCCCCGGCGCGTGTTTTCGACGACCAGGACGCTTTGAAAGAGGCCTTCAAGGCAGGGGTGCTGGACCGCGATTTCATTGCGGTGGTCCGCTTTCAGGGCCCGGCCGCCAACGGCATGCCCGAACTGCATGCGCTGTCGCCAGCGCTCGGCGCGCTTCAGGACAAGGGCTTCAAGGTCGCGCTGGTCACCGATGGCCGGATGTCCGGAGCTAGCGGAAAAATACCAGCAGCCATTCATGTCAGCCCCGAAGCGGTGCGCGGCGGCCCACTGGCGCGTGTCCAGGACGGCGACATGATCCGCCTCAATGCAGAGACAGGCGAGCTGGATATCGATTGCGACCCCTCCGTTTTTGAGGCCAGAGAACCAGCGCAGTACCGCCCCAATATTCTGGGGCAGGGGCTTGGACGTGAGCTCTTCGGTGCGTTCCGCAACAATGCCGGGCGCCCGGATTCCGGTGGCAGCCTGTTTGAGTTCTTCCTCCCGCTGCCCGGGGGCGGCCATGGCTGATCCGGTGCTGGTTGGGGATATTGGCGGCACGAATGTGAGGTTCGCTGTGGCCCGGCAGGGCTTTGCTGGAAAGCCGGTCGTTTCTGATGTCTCGGTCATGCCCGGCGACGATTTTGACGCATTCGACGACGCGCTAAGCGCCTATCTCGATCAGCTGGGAAAGGGCGCGCCCCGCGAGGCGCTCATCGCGCTGGCTGGCCCTGTTTCGAAAGGCCGGGTTCAACTGACCAATCGCGACTGGATGGTGGATACGGCGCGTTTACAGGAAAAGTGCGGCCTCGCTTCGGTCCGGCTGGTCAATGACTATGCCGCCATGGCTCGGGCGATCCCTGAGCTTCCCGAAGGCGCTTTCAGGCTCATCCACGAGGGCGAACCAGACAGCAGCTCGCGCCAGCCCATCCTCGTGTCCGGGCCGGGCACAGGGCTTGGTATGGCAACCCTTATACCCGTCGGTACTGCAGGATGGCGGGTGCTGACAGGTGAGGGTGGGCACGCTGCCTTTGCACCAGCGACTCCGCGCGAATGGGCTTTGGCTGAAAAACTGCGTGAGAGCCATGTTTATGTTTCGCGCGAGCTTGTGCTTTCCGGGTCAGGTTTTGACGCGGTCCACAAGGCGCTCTGTGATATCGATGGCACTCCTTGGGAGAAGACCCCCCCTGGCGAGGTCCTTGAACGCGCCAATGAGGGCGATCCGATCTGCCGCGACATCTGTGAAATCAAGGCGCGCGGAACGCTCTATGCGCTTGGGGATGCGGCGCTCACGAACGGAACGAAGGGCGGGGTTGTTATCACTGGCGGCGTGGCAGAACAGCTCGCTGACTGGCTCGCTGCGCCGGGCGCTATTGACCGTTTCCTGCAACGCGGGCCAATGAGCGATTACATGCAGCCCATCCCCATCCGGATCCTGATGTCGGGGGAGGCTGCACTGATCGGCGCAGCCGCACTGCAATTCGATGAGGTGACCGTGCCATGAAAACCATGACCGCTTTTCGCAACGCGATCGACAGGGCGCCCGTCGTCCCCGTGCTCACCGTTCATGAGGCAGACCACGCCGAGCCTCTGGCAGAGGCGTTGATCCGAGGTGGCCTGACATCGGTGGAGGTTACATTACGTACGCCGGTCGCGCTGGAGGTCATCCGGCGCATGGGCCTTGTCGGTGATGAACTACTGGTCGGGGCGGGTACGATCATTTCTGAGGGCGACGTCGATGCGTCGCTAAAGGCTGGCGCTGATTTCCTCGTCACACCCGGTGCAGGCCCCATGCTGCTGGACGCCCTCTCCAGCTATGACGGGGTCATCTTGCCGGGCATCTCGACGGCGAGCGAGGCCATGGCGCGCTTCGACGAAGGCTATGGGGTCATGAAATTCTTCCCGGCCGAAGCGGCAGGCGGCGCGAAATTCCTCAAAGCCCTTTCCGGGCCGCTGCCGCATATGGACTTCATGCCAACGGGCGGGGTCACCCCCGAAAACGCAGTTGACTATCTGGCCTTGCCAAACGTCGTTGCCGTTGGCGGCTCTTGGATCGCAAGTACAGAGGACATGGCGAATGGCGACTGGGACGCCATCGCTGAGAAGGCTGCAGCCGCCGTAAAGCTTGGGCGGCGCAGCTAAAGAGCTCGCCTCAATCTGGTATATCGCTCGCTGGCATCCTCGCGGCGCGGCGCGTGCGAAAGCGGCTTTCAAACGCCACGATCAGACAGCTCGCGATAATGATGACCGCGCCGATCCAGAGCGCCGGACCCGGCCATTCATCAAAGAAGAAGAGACCGAGCAGCGCGCTCCAGACAAGGGCGGTGTACTCAAGCGGCGCAAGGATCTGCGCTTCGGCGCGCGCATAGGCAAGCGTCATCAGATACCAGACCGAATAGCCAAGAATGCCGAGCAGCAGGAAGAACGGAATGTACGACAGGACCGGCCAGCCGAAGAGGCCAATTGTCACCGGAAGCATCACGATTGCAGGCACGACATTGGTGAACATGGCTATCGTGGTTGCGTCCTCGTGGCGGGCCCGCATCCGCAGAAAGACCAGCACGAAGGCATAACCGATCGTCGAGCTGAAGAGGGCGATATAGCCGAGTATCCGCTGTCCGGCCTCTTCGCTGCCGCCTGGATTGGAGCCGAAGACGGCGAGCGCCACACCGCCAAACCCGAGAATTGCAGCGATGATGGCAACAGGGCTCAGCTTCTCACCGATGACGACACGCGCGACGGGCGCAACGAGCAGGGCGGCGGTAAAGCCAAGTGCGGTTGCTTCGGCGAGCCTCAGCTGCGTCAGCGCATAGAAAAAAGTGAAGGCGCAGAAGAGCTGGAGGAGGCCGCGCATCGTATGAAAGCGGATGGCTTCATTCGAGGGGCGTGGGCGTTTCTTGGCCTTGAAGACCGCAACGGCAATGACGGCCCCGAACAGGAAACGCCAGGCAAGCAGGTGATGAAGCCCGGCGCCAGGCGCGACGCCTTTGACGAGCGCATCAATGCCTGACCCCACCGCAATGGCGAAGACGGCAATCAGAACAGGCATGGCGAGAAGGCGTGTCAGCATGGGCGCGCGGTGTAACG
Organism: Henriciella marina DSM 19595; assembly: GCF_000376805.1. Lineage (NCBI taxonomy): Bacteria > Pseudomonadati > Pseudomonadota > Alphaproteobacteria > Hyphomonadales > Hyphomonadaceae > Henriciella > Henriciella marina. The sequence goes on from NZ_AQXT01000002.1 coordinate 3,138,152, forward strand.
CGCGAACATGGCGCCTGCCAGCTTTTCTTTATCTGTGTGTTATACTCACTCTGCAGCTTTCGCCGTACCAAGGCTTTCGCGGACCTCGGCAGCGATCTCGTAGGAGCGCATGCGAGCTTTCTCGTCGAAAATGTGAGCCGACAGGATAAGCTCGTCTGCGCCGGTGTCGGCAAGGAAAGCGTTAAGTTTATCGCTGACCGTCTTTGGCGACCCGACCGCTGAGCAGGAGAGGACCGAATCCAGCATGGCGCGTTCGTGCGGCTGGATTTCAGCATCGAATGCTAGGTCTGGCGGCGCAAGACGCGTTGGCGTGCCCCGGCGGAGATTGATAAAGGTCCGGCGAAGCGAGGAGGCGAGGCGCTCTGCCTCATCGTCACTATCGGCCGCGATCATGTTGAAGCCCAGCATGACATAAGGCTTTTTCAGCTGCTCGGATGGCTGGAAGGTCTCTCTATAGATCGAGACCGCCTGCTTCATCTGCTGGGGCGCAAAGTGCGAGGCGAACGCATAGGGCAGCCCAAGATGGGCGGCGAGCTGCGCACCGAACGTCGACGAGCCGAGGATCCAGAGCGGGATATCGGTCCCGCCACCGGGGACCGCCTGCACGCGCTGGCCGGGCTGGACCGGGCCGAGAAACGCTTGCAGCTCCATCACTTCGCGGGGGAAACGGTCTTCACCGCCAACCATCGTGCGGCGAAGCGCCTGTGAGACCAGCTGATCGCCGCCGGGCGCGCGGCCAAGACCAAGGTCGATGCGGCCGGGATATATCGCCTCGAGCGTGCCGAACTGTTCGGCCACCATGATCGGCGCGTGATTGGGCAGCATGATGCCGCCAGCGCCAAGCCGGATCTGCTCGGTGTCCTGTCCTGCATGGGCGATCATGACGGCGGTCGCGGCACTCGCGATACCCGGCATGTTGTGATGCTCGGCAAGCCAGTAGCGATTGTAGCCGAGCCTGTCGGCGTGGGTGGCGAGCCGTTTTGAGCGGGCAAGCGCGTCCTGCGGATCGCTGCCTTCAACGATCGGGGCGAGGTCGAGTACGGAAAACGGTATCATGCCCTGAATGTATGGGCCGTCCGGTCTGTTCTCAATAGGCCCGGGTCGGGCAACCGCCTCTAGCGCGATATCGCGCGATCAGGCCGCGCTGCGAATTTTCGCTTCGCTGCGGACGCGGTTGCGGCCGCCATTCTTGGCTTCATAGAGAAGCGCGTCAGCCTTCTCGATACAGTTGGTGAGGCCGTCTTCAGGGCGCAGCTTGGCAACGCCAAAGCTGGCCGAGATGCGGGTTGTCTTACCATTGAATGTATAGTCAGCCCCCGCAATGCGCTTGCGAAGACGTTCACAAACAGCGTGGGCCTGTTCCTGCGTGACTTCGCTCATCAGAATGATGAACTCCTCACCGCCCCAGCGCCCAAGGCGGTCGAACGGTCCGCGCAGAGCGGCGTGGCTGAGATTGGCGATGGAGGTCAGGACGCGGTCACCAAAAGCGTGGCCGTAAGTGTCATTGACCTGCTTGAAGTGATCGAGGTCGAAGAGGGCAATGTAAACGCTGTTTTGCGTGCGGCGCATGCGTTCAAGCTCTTCTTCCGCCAGCGTCTTGAAGGAGCGGCGGTTGAGAAGCCCCGTCAGCGGATCGGTCGAGGCCATCGCCTCCAGCGTCGTCTGATAACGATCAACCCTGTACTGGTTCTGGGCAGCAAGCCCGGCCATGGGGCTCGCCACACAGGCAGCGATGACAACTGTCGTCAGCATAAAGTCATCCTGGCCAGCAGGCAGACCAAAGAACTTTGTAAATACGACGGCAAAGAGAACCGCGAGCGAGAGGGCCGCCGCAATCACCAGCCCGAAGAAAATCAGGGCCCGGGATACGGCGCCGTCATCGGCATGAAGGAGGCGATAGCTCTGCGTCATGAAGCGCTGTTTAGCAGGCGAAAGCGAATATTCGCCGAAGCGCATGTTTTAAATTTTATGTATTTTCGTTTTTCTGGCCCGGATACGTCTTGCCGGGCAGCGGCGTCATAAAGCTGAGCTCATGGCCGTCCGGGTCACGGATGTGAAAGTACCGCTCCAGCAAGGGGGCGTCGCGTGGTGCAAAGTCAGCCTGGTGCCCCGCCTCTTTGCATCTGTCGTGAAACGTGTCGACATCGCTGACTTCAAAAATTGCGCGGCCCCAGAAGCCGAAGGTGCCCGGCTCCGTCGTCAGGTTAAGCGCTGTTGGCCCGGCCCAGAGCGTGGCAAAGCTCTTGTCGCCTGCTATGAAGTCCAGCCGGAAGCCCAGGCTTTCATAGAAGGCGACGGCGTTTGCCATGTCTTTCGTGGACAAGGTCAACGCGCTTATGCCCCGATGCATGTTGCTCTCGCTCACCGGCTTCAAAGCCCTCGGCGGTTGGGGAATCCGAAGCCTTGCGCGCGGTCGCAGGCCCAGCTGTCGCCGATCTCGCAGGCCCTCTGGATATAGTCCTTGCCCTTATCGCGCTCCATCATTCCGCCCTGGCCGCGATAAAGCATAGAGCCATAAGCCGCGCAGCCTGTCTGATCGCCGAGGTCGCAGGCGCGCTTGTAGAGGCGGCGGGCATATTCGTAATCCTGATTGTCATCATTGCCCTTGAAGCTGACATGGGCCTGCTCGAGGCAGCTATCGGCGTCGCGCCCATCGAAACAAGCTTCATCATAGATGGCCTTGGCGCGCGCATAATCCTGATCGATGCCGAGGCCCCGGCGATAGATGTTGCCGAGCTTGCGACAGTTGCGCGCCCAGACTTCTCGCTGCTGGCTTTTATCTTCGCAGGCCGCGCCATAGCGCTCCAGCGCGTCATCATACCAGCCATTCTTCATCGCCCGGTCGGCATAAAGCTCATCTGCGTCAGGCCTTGCGACACGTTCGGGACCGAACTGGGCCGCGGCGACTGGCGAAAAGGCGAGCGCAGAGAGGGTGAAAAGGCCGGCGGCCAGCATGGAAAACGTCTTCATGGAGGACCTCGCTTCTTAAAGGCTACTATGTCAGCCTCCAGAACACGACATGAATGTGGCGGTTTCCTGTCTGACGCTGCAACTGGTGCCTCTTCCTGGGGGAGGGGACGTCCTGCCTGACCGGATTTTCATTGTCTGGCCCGACGGAACCGCGTATCCCGGCAGGACGGGCTGATGGCCCGTGATGAAAGAGGGAGTTTGCAATGAGACTTGTCATCGGACTGAGCGCGCTTGCCATGCTTGGGGCCTGCGCCACCACGACAGAGCGCGACCTTCCGCCAGCTGAAGCCCCGCCGCCGCCAATGATGGACACTGCCGGCGTCGATGCCGCACGCCTGAACGTGGCCATTACCAGCGCGGACCGGCCGGAAACCGATGTCGAGCGCGACGAACTGCGCAAGCCATCTGAAGTTATCAGTTTCATGGCTCTTCAGCCGGGCGATACCGTTCTCGAGCTGGAAGCGGGCGGTGGCTATTTCACCGAGATTTTTTCGCGATACCTCAGCGATGAGGCGACGCTCTATATGCAGAACCCGGCTGCCTTTGACGGTTTTCTCGGCGACGCTGCCGAAATCCGCATCGAGGGGCTGGAGAATGTCGAATACGTCCGCGCCGATTTTGACGATCTCCCAATGGACGACGAGAGCGTCGATGTGGCGACCTGGTTTCAGGGACCGCATGAGCTCTGGTACACGCCCGAAAATGGCGAACCGCTTGTGTCCAACCCAGACGACTCCTTTCCAGAAATTTTCCGTGTTCTGAAGCCGGGCGGCATGTTCGTCGTGCTCGACCATACGGCACCTGAAGGCTCACCTGCGACGATTGGCGGAGAAACACACCGCATCGATCCACAGATCGTTCGCGATCTTGGCCGTGAGGCAGGCTTTGTGCTGGTTTCTGAAAGCGATGTACTGGCCAATCCAGGCGATGATCTCAGCGCGAACGTCTTCGATGAGGCCGTGCGCGGACGCACCGACCAGTTCCTCATGAAGTTTGAGAAACCCAACAGCGCGCCATAACGGTGGCTCAGATACGCCGAGCTCGCGCCGTGGAGCTGGAAGCCCTATCGGCTCTGTGTCTGCGTTCGAAAGCGGTGCACGGCTATGATGCAACTTTGCTCGAAGCTTTCAGGCAAGAACTCACCCTGTCTCAATGGGACCTGGAAGAGGATGAGGTGGCCGTTGCAGTGGACGGCGAAGACAACATTCTTGGCATAGTTCAGGTGAGCAGCGGTCCTGATGGCTGCTTTCTGGAGAAGCTCTTTGTTGAGCCAGACAACGCAGGCGCTGGTGTCGGGCGGGTCCTCATGGATTGGGCGTGTGATGCCGCGCGACAACGCGGCGCCCATGATATGATCATTGAATCCGATCCGGGCGCCGTCGGTTTCTATACGCGCTATGGCGCTCGCGAAGCCGGGACCGCCCTGTCTGGATCTGTCTCGGGCCGTTCGCTCCCGCGCCTTTTGCTCAAGCTCTGACGTCCGGGATGACTTGACGGACATTCTGGTCTGGAGGACATGGATCTCCGCATGACGACAACAACCGACCGCATACCCGCAGCGCGTTCGCGCAAGGCGCTCTGGCTGGGCCTGGCGCTGGGTGCGACGGTCATCACGCTGTTTCTCCTGGGCAAGACCGGCGTTCTTGGCTCGCTTGAAGCCTTCATCACGCAGATGCAGGAAATGGCTGACACGCGGTGGGCCCTGCCAGCGGTGATCGCGCTGTTTACCGGGGCCGCGTTTGTGGGCTTGCCGCAGTTTGGTCTGATTGGCGCCGCTGTCGTTGCATTTGGTCCGGTCAATGGCGCGCTCTATTCTTGGGTCGCGACCATGGTGTCAGGCTCAGTCACCTTCTGGCTTGGCAGGTTCAGTGGCGAAGCGGCGGTCGCGCGCTTTTCGGGCCGTCGCACCGCCCGGTTTGCTGAATTTGTCAGCCGTAACGCCTTTGCGGCCAGCCTCATTGTCCGCAACGTGCCGACGGGACCATTCCTCATCGTCAACATGGCGTTCGGTGCCTTGCGCGCGAACTACTTCGCCTTTCTGGCCGGCATGGCGATCGGCTCCCTGCCGAAGATCCTTCTGGTCACATTTGCAGGCCAGAGTCTGATCTCAGCGATCACAGGATCTCCGATGCTGGCCGTGGCACTTGCGGTCCTGGCTGCGCTTATGTTTGGGGGGCTCTGGCTCTACGTTCGTCACCGCCAGAAAACTGGCAAGATCATTTCGCCGATGTCCATTAACCCGGTTGACAGGACAAGTGAAAAGCCGGAATAGGTCGTTCATGCGCAAGAAATTGCCCCTCAATGGATTGGCTGCCCTGCTACTTACCGGCCCCTGGCTGGTGGCCGCCGGACACTAATTGTCTGGCGCCTGGTCAGGGGATTGATGCAACCGCCCTCTCACTGACACCCCCAAGACTTCCGCAGGCCCGTCCATGACCACCGAAAAAGACCGAATTCTCATCTTCGATACGACGATGCGCGATGGCGAACAATCGCCCGGCGCCTCCATGACCCATACCGAAAAGCTCGAGCTTGCCGACCTGCTCGAGACGATGGGCGTCGACATCATTGAGGCAGGCTTTCCGGCCTCCTCGCAGGGCGACTTCGAAGCGGTTCGCGAAATCGCGCGCCGGTCAAAGTCGTCTGTCATCACGGGGCTGTCGCGCTCAAAACTTGAAGATATTGACCGCTGCGGCGAGGCCGTGCGCCACGCTGCCCGTCCGCGCATTCACACTTTCATCTCGACCAGCCCGGTCCACATGAAACACAAGCTTCAGATGGGGCCGAACGCGGTTCTCGAAGCGGTCGGGCGATCTGTGGCCCACGCCCGCAACCTTGTCGACGATGTCGAATGGTCGGCCGAGGACGCCACGCGCACCGAGTTCGAGTTTCTCTGCAAGTGTATCGATGCGGCGATCGCGTCGGGCGCGACGACGATCAACGTGCCTGACACAGTCGGTTATACGCATCCCGATGAGTATGGTGCCCTGATCCGCAGCCTGCGGGAGACGATACCGAATTCCGACAAGGTGATCTGGTCGACCCATTGCCACAATGATCTTGGCCTTGCTGTCGCCAATTCGATTGCCGGGGCGCAGGCCGGGGCACGCCAGATCGAGTGCACGATCAACGGACTTGGTGAGCGTGCTGGCAATGCCGCTCTTGAAGAGATCGTCATGGCCTTCAAGGTGCGGGGCGACTCGCTGCCTTTCGAAACCGCGATCGACACGACACGCCTGGCACGCGCCAGCCAGATGGTCAGCCGGATCACCGGGTTTCCGGTCCAGTACAACAAGGCCATCGTCGGCAAGAATGCCTTTGCGCACGAAAGCGGCATCCATCAGGATGGCATGCTGAAGAACACCGAGACCTACGAAATCATGAAGCCGGAGGACGTCGGCGTGTCGAAAAGCTCGCTCGTCATGGGCAAGCTGTCGGGACGCAACGCCTTCCGCGACAAGATCAACTCGCTGGGATACGACCTCGACCCTGAATCCCTGAACGAGGCGTTTCGCCGGTTCAAGGACCTCGCCGATCGCAAGAAGCATGTCTTCGATGATGACATCCTGGCACTGGTTGATGACCAGCTCTCGGCGATGGGCGAACGGGTCGGCTTTGATTCGCTTCGGGTCATCGCAGGATCGGTCGGTCCACAGCAGGCAGATCTTTCCCTGCGGGTCGACGGCGCTGTCCTGACGGCAAGCTGCACTGGGAACGGACCGGTCGATGCGGTTTTCAACGCGATCCGCGAGATCGTGGATCATGAAGCAAAGCTCGACCTCTATCAGGTGCATGCCGTGACCGGCGGGACCGACGCGCAAGCCGAGGTCAGCGTCCGTCTGAACGGTGAAGGCATCATGGCGGTTGGGCGCGCATCTGATCCCGACACGCTGGTCGCGAGCGCCAAGGCCTACATCCATGCGCTCAACAAGCTGGAAGCTCGGCGACTTAAACGTCTGGCCGCCTGAGCCTCCGTTTTTCTGGCCTTTCTGTGCCGGTTCACTTTCAATGATGTTGCAGCGCCTGGAGGCGCAGGGGATCTTTCGGTCTCCTGGTTTTCTGTGGGCCTCTACGGAAGTAAGCCTGCGCTGGAGAAAGGTGCTCGGCGCACGGCACCGACCGCAGTTTCACAGCCGTTATCTATCTTTCTGAGGGCGAAGTTTGAACAGAAGGGCGAGCGCTGCCGCAGGCCTGTGCGGGCGGGCGAATCGCGTCAGACGGAACGATACGTACTTGTCTGCAGCGTTAGCAGCGAACAGCATTGCAAGCGTCTCTGCCCATACTGTATGGGGAATGGGCGGGTGTACGAAGCGTACCGTTTTCAGGCAGTCTGATGCTTGCTTTCGCGGGCGATAGGCGGCATGGGGGAACTGGGCTGGCTAAACAGATAATCCTGCATGGCGGCAAAGAACTGCCATGCCTCCAGTAAAGAAGCGACCTTGCTCATGATCGGTAGCCTCCTCGGCATGCTCTCCACAGATATGGCGATTGACCTCGGAACGGCGAACACGCTCGTTTATGTCAAAGGTCAGGGCATCAAGCTCGATGAACCGTCTGTTGTCGCTTACATGAACCAGGGCGGCCGCAAGGTTGTCTACGCGGTTGGTAATCAGGCCAAGCAGATGCTCGGCAAGACCCCGCTCAACATGGAAGCCATCCGCCCGATGCGTGATGGCGTCATCGCCGACTTCGAAGTCGCCGAAGAAATGATCAAGCACTTCATTCGCAAAGTGCATAATCGCCGGGCCTTCGTTTCGCCGCTCATCATCATCTGCGTGCCGAGCTCTGCGACCAATGTTGAACGCCGGGCCATCCATCAGTCCGCGCTGGCCGCTGGTGCCCGCGAAGTCCAGCTCATCGAAGAGCCAATGGCCGCCGCGATCGGCGCTGGGCTTCCAATCGAGGAGCCAGCCGGCTCTATGGTCGTCGATATTGGCGGCGGTACGACGGAGGTCGCCGTGCTTTCGCTGGGCGGTATCGTCTATTCACGCTCCGTACGTGTCGGCGGCGACAAGATGGACCACGCCATCATGTCCTATCTGCGCAAGAACCAGCAGATCATGATCGGCGAGATGTCGTCCGAGCGGATCAAGAAGGAAATCGCTTCGGCGAAGGCACCGGAGAGCGGCGATGGTCTTACCGTTACGGTTCGAGGCCGCGGCACGATCGACGGTGTGCCGAACGAGGTGGAAGTGAACGAGGCCATGATGGCCGAAGCGCTTGCCGATCCGGTCAATGAAATCGTCGACGCGATCCGTCTCGCGCTCGAAGCCATGGCGCCAGAACTAGCTGCTGACATTGTTGATCGTGGCATTGTCCTGACAGGCGGCGGCGCGCTCCTGCGCAACCTCGACGTTGTGATCCGCGAGCAGGCCAAGCTGCCCGTCATGATCGCCGACGATCCGCTGAAATGCGTCGCGCAGGGCTGCGGCTATGTCCTGGAAAATCTGGTCCGGATGAAGAACGTCCTTTCGCCAGAGGTCTAGGGCCGCCGCGACTTCGGTGCGCGACAGGCGTTATAGCTGAAAACCCGGTTGCACGCGTTCGCGCTTCACTTCAGGATCAAGCCTGCGTGGGAGGCAATAAGGCACCGCTATGGCCCGTATGCGTGGAAAACGTCTGAAGGCCCGGCCCGTCCGCCGGTACGCTCTTATTGTGGCGCTCGTCGTGCTGTTTGCTGTTCTGCTTGCCCAGACCTCGCCTCGCCTTCGCGCCTGGATCGACCCGACCCGGACCGTCGCCGCCGACCAGCTTGCCAGCTCGGCGCGCCCAGGCCTCTGGGACCGTATCTCAGGCAAGGCGGCCCGCGACCAGCGCGTTCGCGAACTGGAAGCAGAAGTCCGGGAGCTCACACGCTATCGCTCCGTGGCAATCTCGATGGCGGCGCGCCTCGAAGCCTATGAAGACATGCTGAATGTGATGGGAGAGCCGCCAGTGCGAGGTGTGACCGCTCGCATCACATCTGAGACCAATGGCCCGTTTCGCGAAGCGATCCTGGTCAATGCCGGAGTGCTCCAGGGGGTCGAGGCCGGGTCCTATGCCGAAAATGAGGGGGGTCTTGTCGGACGTGTCGTCCAGATGGGGGAGCGCTCATCGCGCGTCCTTCTGGTGACAGACTTTAACTCGCGCGTGCCCGTCATGGGCGAGGCGAGCGGTATGCGCGCCATTCTCTTTGGTGACCGCGATGATCTCGGCACGCTGACCGATCTTCCAGAACGCGGCAGCTTCATTCTTGGTGAGCGGGTCCTGACGTCTGGTGAGGGCGGCATCTTTCCGCGCGGCATCATTGTGGGGGAAGTCGTTGAACGCGGCGGCGCGCTTCGGGTTGAGTTCGGCATGACGCGCGGGCGCGGCGGCTTTGTCAGGCTGATGCCCAGCATGAATATTCCAACGCCTGAAGAGTTTCCGGCAGAAGAACTGGAAGAGGTCGCTGAAGACGGCGAGGCCGTCGCGGGCGAAGCAACCGAGACAGCTGCGTCGGACGCGCAGACAGTTGAGCCTGCCGTGCCGGGCGGGGGCTGATCCATGGCCCGGCGCAGGCGCAATGACCGGCTTTCAGGCATTTCCCGCATCTGGGCCGAGACAGGCCCGACCAGCCGTTTCCTGATCGGGACAATGATCGTCGGCGCGATCGGCCTTATCGGGCTGACGCCGAAAACGCTGTTCAATACTGAACTTGTCTGGCCCTATGCCTCGCTGATCGCTGCAGTTGGCTGGGGGCGAAGCGGTCTAGGCTTTCGCCCGATGACTGTGCTTATCCTGTTTGGCTTTGCCCAGGATGTCAGCGCCTATGCCCCGCTCGGCTGCTTTGGCTTTATCAATCTGGCGACCTTCGGCGGAAGTTCCCTCATCGCGCGGGCGTTCGATCGGGACCGTAACCCGCTTATCAATACGGTCGCGCCGGTTCTGCTCTATTCCATCGCATTTCTGCTGGTGTGGCTGTTCGCCAGTTTCTCCGGAAATCACCTCGTGCAGCTCTCGCCACTGGTGAATGTATTTGTCGTCACGTATATTCTCCATATCCTGATCGCACCCGTCTTTGACCTTGGCCGGAGGGTCGGCCCGCTTACGGGGAACATGTCATGAGCAGTGAACTCGACTTTGAATCCAGACTGAACCGGCGCACCATGCTGACGGGTGCCGCGGGCGGTGTAATGTTTTCGGGTCTGGTCGCGCGCCTCGTGCAACTTCAGCTCTTTGAGGGCGAGCGCTACAAGGAAATCGCGAACGAGAACGGTGTAAAGCTCGACCTCGCGCCGCCCACCCGCGGCGCCATCTATGACCGGTTCGGAGTTCCGCTTGCGTCTCACCGTCAGGCCGGGCGCGTGTCGATCATCCGCGAACAGGCGGGCGACATGGACGCGACGCTGGCTGAAATCGGCCGGCATCTCGATCTGTCCATGGAAGAGCGCCAGCGCGTGATCCAGCAGGCCCGCAGCCAGGCCACCTTCCAGTCCACCATCGTCAAGAGCGAGCTCACCTATGAGGAGTTCGCGCGCATGACGCTTCTGGCCGCTGATATCCCCGGTGTGCGCGCGGATATGGCGGCGACCCGGTCCTATCCGCGTGGCCGCGATTTCGCGCACGTGCTCGGCTATGTCGCAAAGGCCAGCATGGATGATCTCACCCGGCTGACCGAGAATGTCTCGCCGGAAGAGGCTTCACTGCTCTCGCGCCTCTTCAAGCATCCCGATATGAGAACGGGGCGTTCTGGCATTGAGCGGGCGGCCGAGGGTTGGCTGCGCGGAGAGCCAGGCTTCCGTCGTCTCGAGACAAATGCGGCCGGCAGGGTCATCCGCGAACTGGAAAGCGATGATCTCGCGCCGACAGCAGGGCGCGACATCGGCCTCACCGTGGATGCCGAGCTTCAGCGCGCCGCAATCGACCGGTTCGGCGACGAAAGTGGCGCGGCTGTCGTGCTGGACATTGAATCAGGCGCGATCCTCGCCTTCGTCTCGACGCCCGCCTTTGACCCGAATGATTTCGTGAACGGCATTTCGTACGCCGATTACAACGCCCTTCGTGAAAACGACCGCTCGCCGCTTTATCACAAGGCATATGACGGCACCTATCCGCCGGGCTCCACCTTCAAGATGGTGGTCGCAACCGCCGCGCTCGAAGCTGGTATCAATCCGGAGCAACGGGTTCACTGCAACGGCTATTACCGCTTCGGCAATCGAACATGGCACTGCTGGAAGCGGGGCGGTCACGGCTCCGTCGATATGCATTGGGCGATGAAAGGCAGTTGCGACGTCTATTTCTATGACATCGCCCGCCGCGTCGGCGTTGAGCGTATCGCAGATGTCTCCCGGCGCTTTGGCTTCGGCCAGGTCTGGGATCTTGGCCTGACGGGCGGGCGCGGCGGCACGGTACCGGATGATGCCTGGAAGCGCGCGTCGCTGGGGGAGCCTTGGTACGAAGGTGAAACCCTCAATTATGGTATCGGTCAGGGCTACCTTTCCACCACACCGCTTCAGCTTGCCTTGATGTCTGCCCGGATCGCCGCCAAGGGCCGGTTGATCGAACCTTTCATTATTGGGGAAGGTCCGCGGCCCGACAATCCGATCCCGGATGCTGCCCCCCTCGATCCCGAACACATGCAGCGCATGATGGACGGCATGTACGGCGTGACCTCCGAGGCTGGCGGTACGGCCTGGCGGTCCGGCGATCTCGGCCTTGGCGGTCCGCGTCTCGCAGGCAAGACAGGCACCGCGCAGGTTCGCCGCATCAGTGAGGCCGAGCGTCGCTCCGGCGTTCTGAAAGGCGATGAGATTGACCGGCGCCTGCGCGATCACGCGCTCTTCGTTGCCTACGCACCGGCCGATGATCCGAAATACGCGATCTCCGTTGTGGTCGAGCATGGTGAGGGCGGGTCCAGCACCGCGGCTCCTGTGGCGCGCGATATCCTGGCCGCTGCCATCCGCCGCGACTCACGCGCGCCCGCCCGCTGGCAGCAGACCGCGTCAACGGGCACTTCAGGCAATAGCGGGGGCAATCCCTGATGGCGCGAGCGGCCCGGGCCTCTGCCATTCGATTTGAGGACCGAACGTTCGCCAGCACGCTGGGCGAACTGCCATGGGGTCTTGTCCTCATGCTGATCACGGTCGCCTGCATCGGCACGGCGGCGCTCTATTCCTCGACCTTTACCAACCCGACCGAGGCGGCGCTGCCGGCCCGTCACGCGGTGCGCTTTGCCATCGCACTCGGCATTATGTTTGTCATCGCGCTGGTCCCGCTTGGTATCTGGCTGAGGGCCGCATGGCCTGCCTATTTCGTGACGCTTGCGATGTTGCTGGGGGTTGAGTTCTTTGGCGTGACGGGCGGCGGCGCGACACGCTGGCTCCCGCTTGGACCGATCAACGTACAGCCGTCGGAGTTCATGAAGCTCGCCCTGACGCTGGCGCTCGCACGCTATTATCACAACAATCTGACTTTTCAGTCGGGGCGCTTCTTTATCCATGTGCCCGCGCTTTTCATGATCATCGTTCCAGCAGCGCTGATCTTCAAACAGCCAGACTTCGGCACCACGCTCGCCCTCTTCGCGTCTGGCGGCGTCCTCATCTTTCTCGCCGGGCTCTATTACCGTGTCATTATTGCGGTAGTGATCGCAGGGGTCGCCAGCGCCTGGCCCGTCTACATGTTCGTCCTTCAGGACTATCAGCGCGAGCGCGTGAATACCTTCCTGGCCCAGCTGACAGGCCAGAGCGTGAATGCGCTAGATGATGGCTACCAGATCGAGCAGGCCAAGATCGCCATCGGGTCGGGCGGCTGGCAGGGCAGGGGCTTCATGGAAGGCACGCAGGCCCAGCTCGACTATATTCCTGAACAGCACACTGACTTTATCCTGACCGTGATCGCCGAAGAGTTCGGCTTCCTCGGCGCGACAGGCCTCCTGCTTCTCTGGGCTGCGATTCTCGGCTGGGGGCTTTTCATTGCGGCCCGCTCGACGAGCCTGTTCGGCCGGTTTGCGGCGGTCGGCTGTGTGGCGACCGTGGCCTTCTTCATCCTGTTCAATGTCGCGATGGTGCTCGGTCTTGTTCCTGTGGTGGGCGTGCCACTGCCGCTCGTATCCTATGGCGGGACGGTGATGTTCACGACCATGGCCTGCTTCGGTATTCTTCTCTCTGTGCACCTTGGCCGGGATGACCGGCTGTCGGCGCAGGGGGTGATTTAACCTCCGTGCCCGGAGGTCCGTTGACGTTTGTCCTGCGAAAGCTAGTGTCCGGCAAAATTCATTTCTCTAGGGGAGCAAATTATGGAAATTGGCCGCAAGACTGAGACATGGGGGTCGAAATTCGGCTTCATCATGGCCGCCGTCGGCTCATCTGTCGGTCTCGGTAATTTCTGGCGTTTCCCATATACCGCCGGCGAGAATGGCGGTGGTGCCTTCATCCTGATCTATCTGGCGTGCGTTGCCTTCATTGGCCTCCCTCTGCTGATGGCGGAATACTCGATGGGCCGGAAATCAGGCATGTCGGCAATCGAAGGCGTCCAGTCACTGGCGCGCGCTGAGTCGAAATCCCTGAACTGGGGCATTGTCGGCTGGGTCGGCACGCTCACGGCGACATTTATCCTCAGCTTCTACGTGGTCATTTCGGCCTGGCTCGTGGCCTTCACCATACAGGCGTTCGGCGGCAATTTCGCGGGCATGGATGCGGCCGCCTCAGGCGCGAATTTCAACAACACTGTCGGACAAGGCGAACATCCGCTCGTGTCCAAATGGTATATGCTGCTTCTCCTGGGCCTCTTCATTATCGCCAACATCTTCGTCGTCGGGCGCGGCGTTAAGGGCGGGATCGAACGTGCGGCGACAGTGCTTATGCCGGCCTTCTTTGTCATGCTGATCGTGGTTGTTGGCTTTGGTCTTGCGACGGGCGACGCCGCGCAGGCGGCGTCCTTCCTCCTGACCCCGAAATGGGGCGAGGTCGGTTTCAACACCTTCCTTGAAGCGATCGGCCAGGCCTTCTTCTCAATCGGTATCGGTGTCGGCCTGATGATCACCTATGGCGCCTATCTTTCGCGCGATACGAACATCCCGCGCGCCTCTGGCATTGTTGCTGGCTCTGACACGCTCGTTGCGCTCATCGCAGGCTTTGCAATCTTCCCGATTGTCTTTGCCGCAGGTCTCGACCCTGCAGGCGGGCCGAGCCTCTTCTTCGTGTCGATGCCGGTAGCCTTCGGTTCGATCCCCGGCGGCGCTGTCGTTGCGGTGATCTTCTTCGGTCTTGCGCTCTTTGCGGCTTTCACATCCTCCATCTCGCTGATGGAAGTGTCGGTTTCCTGGCTTGAAGAGCGCCAGGGCGTCACGCGCTTTGGTGCGGCGACCGGGATGGGAGTCATCCTCTTCCTTGTCGGCTCTGCCTATGTTTTCGGTCCAGAATATCTCGACTTCATGGACTTCGTGACCGGCAACATCCTGCTGCCGCTCGGCGGCCTGCTCGCGGTAATCTTTGCAGGCTGGGTGCTCTCGCGCGATATGCTGACCACTGAAATCGGCGAAGGCACGATCATGAATATCTGGCGCTTCCTGATGCGCTGGCCGGTCCCGGCCTTCCTCGCCTTCGTTCTGTTCTTCGGCTTTTTCGACAAGATCCAGCAGCAATACAATGTCCAGCTGCCTGCCTTCATGACGAGCTTCCTCGGCCCGAACAACGCGCTGCCATCCGAGTAAGGTTTCAGCGCCCCATTCAGGAAAAGCCCGGTCAGCATGGCGCTGGCCGGGCTTTTTCTATTCGGACCTGTATTCCTAGGGGTAGATGGCGCCGGACCGTCTCAGCTCGGCTTAAAACCGCCAAGGGCGTCGCTCATCTCCAGATAGTGCTGAGCTTTTTCAGCCTCGCCAAGATTGCTGTAGAGCTGGCCGATATTGTAGGCCGTGCGCGCGCGGTCCGAGGCAGGTGAGGCGTCATCTTCGAGAAGGGGCAGGAGCATATCTATGGCGCCTGCAGAGTTATTGATCTCGACGAAGCTCGCGGCGCGTAGCTTCCGCAAGGACTGGCGCTCGTAGCAATTCAGGTCTGCGGTCCAGAGATCGTCTGTTATGTCCAAAGCTTTCGTCGCATTGTCTTCCTCGATAAGCGCGATTTCAGCCTTCATGTATTGTTCGCTGACAGAGCCAGAAAATACTGTCTCAGTGCAGGCCTCGGACATCGCCGGCAAAGCGAGCGTTCCCACGAAAGCCGCGCATACAAAAACTCGCATTCCAACCTCCATAATTATAATATAACATTACAACTATATCGGCAGGGATATGAATTCAACCTTCACGGGCAAAATTGCGAGCCGCTAGCCGAACTCTTTCGCGAAGGCGCGTGTCGCTGTGATCAGCTGGTCGACGATGCCTGGGTCAAGGCTGGAATGGCCTGCGTCCGGCACGATGTGCAGTTTCGCATCCGGCCAGACCTTGGCCAGCTTCCAGGCGGTTCCGATCGGCGTGACGACGTCATAGCGTCCATGCACGATGATGCCGGGAATGCCCTGCAGCTTTTCCTTGGCCTTTTTCAGAAGCCAGCCATCCTCGGGAAAGAAGCCCTTATTGACGAAATAGTGGCACTCGATGCGGGCGAAGGCGTCAGCGAAGCTGTCTTCTTCAAAGCGGGCCGGGCGTGAGGATGGCCCCTTGATAGAGATGGTCTCTCCTTCCCAGCAGGCCCAGGCCTTTGCCGCCTCGATGCGCGCGCGGCGATCGGTGCCCGTCAGGCGCTTGTGGAAGGCATGCAGCAGGTCGCCGCGCTCTTCTTCCGGGATCGGCGCGACGTAGCGGTCATATGCGTCGGGGAAGATGCGGCTCGCCCCGTCCTGATAGAACCACTGAATCTCCGCCTCGGTGATGAGGAAGATACCGCGCAAGATCAGGCCGTAGGTGTTCTCGGTGTGGGTGACGGCGTAGGAAAGTGCCAGCGTAGAACCCCAAGAGCCGCCAAACACGACCCATTTGTCGATGCCGAGCGCCTCGCGGATACGCTCCATGTCGCTGACAAGCGCCCAGGTATCGTTTTCCTCAAGCTCGGAATGCGGCGTCGAGCGACCGCAGCCGCGTTGGTCGAACAGGATGATACGATAGAGCTTCGGGTCGAAGAAGCGGCGCATTTCAGGGCTCGAGCCCCCGCCGGGACCGCCATGCACGCCAATGACTGGAATCCCGTCCGGATTGCCCGATTCCTCCCAATAAATTTCATGCAGGTCTGAAACCCTGAGGCGGCCTGACCTGTTTGCATCAATGGGTGGGTAAAGTTTGAGCATGATAAACCTTGTCTGAACGCTTTGGCACTATTGTGCACCGCAATGGCATAGAGGTCTGGACGTAAAAACTCCAACCTGTATGTGTTACAACAGTAAAAGTGTTGAGCCCGCACGGGTCGTACCAGTATATGAAACCACTTCTAGTCTGCCTTGCAACACTGACACTGACCGGATGCACAACGGTCTCCATGGTCTCCAAACAGGCGATTGTCGAGACTGAATTGACCGAGCAGCAATCAGAAGTCCGCCAGAAGGCGGAGGCGTTCGAGACGCTGGCGGAAAACGAAGGCTGGGTTACTGAAGCGAACGGTATCTCTGGCCTGGCAGACATGCTGTTCGGCGGTGACGCGGCCGCGACGAAACCAGACCGCACCTATGCAGAGAATATCGCTTTCTCAGCCAAGGAACCCGCGCAGCTCTATGCAACTGTGCTCAGTGATGTGTCCAGGGCTGCCGACAGCCTGGAAGAGCTCGACCAACTTGCAGAGACGCTGCTTCAGTCTGGGGATGTGCAGCGGGCCGATCTCATCAGTTTTGAAAGTGCGCTCGTAACCGCTCAGAAGAGCTATCGCAGCTTTTCGGAGGCAACGGGCATTGTAGACGGCGCGGCGGGCCAATCGCGTCGCGATACAGAGGCCGCCCTTCGCGAGCTTGCCGCTACAATCGACATGGCGCGCGCATCCGCAGACAAGATGGCCGGGGCCTATACTGAAACCCGGGCTTCCAAGCCGCTGAGCTAGCCGCTTCAGTCCGGCGCTTCCGGAAACCAGACTGCCATCAATATATCGACAAGCTGCTCTGTTCGCGCCCGGACATCGTCCGGCGTCCATGTCTCCCTGTCGCGGAGGTCTTCGGTTAGCGCAAAGACGCGCACGCCTTCAGCGAAATAGAGTTTCTTCTTCTCACGAAATTCCAGCCTGTCTGCGACCCGGTTCACATGGCGGGGGACGATGGCGAAATTGCCTGCGGTTTCAGCCAGTTCGCGCTGCACCGCCGCGCTCGGCCAGATCTTGTTCCAGTGGCTTTCGTTCGGGACGGTGCGCGGCAGGACGTGCTCGACGCTTGCATCCTGATCTGAGGTGATCTGCTCGCCGTTTTCGAGCGCCGCATTGAGGCGGAGGGCCACCGCGCGCCGCTGCATGAAATTGACGAACCGCCCTGTCAGCCGCTCACGGATGCGGCGCTTGTCGTCGCGCGAGAAATTGAGCGGCCCATTGCGGTGGAAGATCGGCTTGTTGTCGAGGATCGCGCGGGTCAGCCTTGCATATTGTTTGCGGCGCGCATCGCTGTTTGTCACATAAAGCATCATCGCATAGCCAAAGCGCTCCAGCAGCCGGAAGAAGGCTGCGGCCGCCTCGCCATCATCCCGGTTCTGATAGAGATAGGCCAGCGCAGGCACCCGCCAGAGATGATGATCGAGCAGCCTCAGATGGTTGAGCGGCGCGCGAACAGCATCGCTATGATCGCCATAATCGGGCTCGCCGCGGAGGATCATGCTGTAGGCGCGCACATAATCGGGCAGATGCGTATCGAGGAACGTCCGCGCATCCATCTTTGACAGCACGGCCTTTGGAAACTCTGCGGCGACCTTGCCCTTGGAGCTGCGCGAATGAAGCTGGCGAATGTAGTTCAAGAGGTCGTCCAGACCGTTGGCGCCTAGGACCGATTCATGGTCGAGCCACTGGCGGGCATAGGCGCCAGCCTCGTCCACGCTGAAGTCGCCGCGCTGCAGGATCTCGGTCTTGATGATGTCGTGGGTGTTGGGCGCCTTGCCGCGCGTATTCAGTACACGGAAGACATCATATCCGCCGTCCCAGTCGGGCACGACGACACGCACCACCATGATCCTGTCGCGGATCGTCTCGAACAGCTCGCGGCGCTCCGGCGCAGTCAGCTTGCCGAGATAGGTTTCGATGATCTCCAGATTCTGGGACATGCGCCCATGATTGGACCCCTGGCCAGTCTCCCCGTCCCGCTCCAGTGTGGCCCCTTCGGTCTGCACCGCCTCGCGGAAGTACGGATTGTCGATATGATTGAGCGTCAGGCGCCAGGCGGCCGCATCGCCCCGGTTCGCCCGGTCAGGATCACCGATCATCGCATGCGCAAGCGCCTTGTAATGCGGGTCGGTCTCGAGATCGCGCAGCATGGCGAGGATCATCGAGAAGGTCGTCAGGCGCTGTTGGCCATCGACGACCAGAAAGCCGCCATCATCCATCTCAACGAGGACAATCGCGCCGATGAAGTGATACTTCCCGCGCTTGGTGGAGCGCCAGAGATCGTCCAGAAGTTCGAGGACTTCATCGGCTTGCCAGGCATAGCTGCGCTGATAGGGCGGCATTCTCAGTGCAGTCCCCGGGGAAAGGATGGCCGACAGCCTGCATTCGCGCGCCCTGATCCCCGACTCCATTGCACTCCCAGCAATTCACACTAGACCTGACTTCAATCGATAGCGGGGCAATCGGGTCGTTGACACCTTGAATTGATGCAGTCGGCCCGATTTCCAGACGAGGGAGACCAAATAGCCACATGAAATGGGCAAATGTAGAAATCGAAGGCGCGCTCTGGTGCGGGCTTGTCGAGGGCAAAGATATCAGGCTGGCGGAGGAAGGCTGCCTCAGCAAGTATCTCGGCGATCTCTCAGTTCTGGCGGCGAAAGCCGAGAGCGGCCGCCGCGTCCCTCTTTCGGAGGCCAGGCTGATGCAACCTGTCATCCGGCCGGGCAAGATCATCGCGATTGGTCTCAATTACGCAGCGCATGTGGCTGAAAGCTCCAGCTTCATCAGCAATGACCGGCCCGAGATCCAGAAATGGTTCAACAAGCAGACGACGGCCGCCAATGCGCCCGGCGCGCCGATCCATGTGCCCAAGGTTTCAGAACAACTCGACTATGAGGCCGAGCTTGTCGTGATCATTGGCAAGCATGGCCGTCATGTCCCGAAGGAGCGCGCCATGGAGATTGTCGCAGGTGTCGCCTGTGGCTGCGATTGTTCGGTGCGTGACTGGCAGAAGGCGAGCCCGACGATGATCATGGGCAAGGGCTTCGATACGCATGCCCCCTTTGGCCCTTACATGGTGACGCTGGATGAGGCAGGCCCGCTCGGCCCGCGCGCCATTCGCGCCTTCGTCAATGACGACCTCCGCCAGGAGGCAACGCTCAGCGACATGGTTCACACCATTGAGGAACAGATCGCACACCTGACGGCCGCCTTCACGCTGGAGCCGGGCGATGTTCTCTTTACCGGTACGCCCGCCGGCATCGGCGCAGGGCGCGAACCGCCCGAATGGCTGAAGCCCGGCGACCGTGTGCGGATTGAGATTGAAGGCGTAGGCTCACTCGAAAACCCGGTGATTGCAGAACCCGACACCGCGCGGCTGGGATAGGTCATCATGCACAAGGTCTTGCTGGTTTCAGGTCTGGCTCTTCTGCTGACCGCCTGCGATGAGGGCGGGCCAAAAGTGCCAGGTCGCATGGCGCCCCCGGAAGCGCCGGTGGAAATCAACCCGCCAGTGCGTCCGGCAGATTTCGCGGTAAAGCCCTGCGGACGAAATGAGACCGCGCCCTGTCTTCTGGTGCTGGCGGGCGGCAAGCGGCTTCTGTTTGGGGCGCCTGCCGGTGTCGGCAATGAGATCCCGCGCGATGAACTCGCCAAGCTCGATGGACTGTTTCTCTTTTCCCTGCGCCCCGAAGAGGTGGAAGGCCTCGATGAGGTCCGCAATCTCAGTTGGCAGGCCGGGCGGCCTCAAACCCTTGATGTGACGGGGCCGACGGGGACGAGCGGGCTGATCGATGGGCTCAACCGGGCCTATGAGGTTTCGGACGCACTTATTTTCGTTGAGGACGGCGCACCGGCTGGCGGCTTCGATGCGGCGCTGCTGGACACAGCGCTGGAAGTGACGCGGCAGGTTCAGGTCTTCGACACCGGCGATCTCACGGTTGAGGCCGTCGCAGGTATGAATGACCGGGTGAGTTACCGGATCGTCTACCGCGATATCAATGAGAACTGGCACGCGCTCTTCCTGCAGCCGTGTGGCGCGCCGGACATGGCGGCAGGGGAGATGGAAATCGGTGAGGTCGACCAGACGAGGATCGCCTGCACGGACGGGGCATATGGCGACGACTGGCCGTTCGCCCACACACGCTTCCTGTTCAGATCTGGTGGCTAGAAAAGCATCGGGGTCCCGCTGTTGCAGGACCCCGGTCTCCCCCGAGACGCCCCCGTCCGGCCAAATTGGCCGCGGACATTCAGGCTTCGGATCACAGTCATGTACTTAACTTGTTCATCGAACCCTTAAAAGGGCAAACAGGGACTGACGCTGTCAATTATTAAGCCTGTGTCATGTTTGCCACGGAGCCAGCTGCCATCTCATGCATTGGCAAGGCGGGCAAATCAGTTCTTAGACTACCAATTCGTTAAGATTTTGGGGCTAATTGTTAAGCTCCATCGAAGACGGGGCAGACCAGCTATATGACCGGAATTCTCTTCATCCTGTACATTGCCTTGGGTAGCGCGCTCGGTTTCGGGCTCGTCTCCTATGCAGGCCTGAGCATCCCTGTTGCCATTGCTCTTGGCGCTGTCACCACTGCGCTGCTCGGTCAGTTTCACCTCCTCTTCTCCCATGTGATCAGCGTTGCAGACAGCACGGACCGGCTCGACTCGCTCGAGCTTTCCTATGAGGAAAATACCACGCGCATGACCCGCATCGAGGCGCGCAACGAAGAGGTTGAGACGACCCTGAAACAAGAGCTTTCAGAACGCCGGGATGCCCTCGTCAGCGAGATGCGCCAGCTTGAAGGCCTCATTGACCGCCTCGCCAAGAGCTTTGAGGCCAAGCTGTCGCGTGACACTTCAGAACCGATCGCCCCGCAGGATGATGCGCTGCTGCGGACGGTCAAAGCTGCGCTTCAGGATGGCCGCGTTGACCTCCACCTGCAGCCGATCGTGTCGCTGCCACAGCGCCGCGTGGCGTTCTATGAAGGCTTCACCCGCCTTCGTGAGCCTGATGGCACGCTGATCCTGCCGGCAGACTTTCTCGAGGCCGCCCGCCGCGCGCGTCTTCTCGGGCTTGTCGACAATATGCTGCTCTTCCGCTGCGTGCAGATCGTGCGCCGTCTGGCAGAGCGTGACCGCCGCGTTGGTGTGTTCTGCAACATCTCACCGAACTCGCTCACGGACCCGCAATTCTTCCCGCACTTCCTGGAATTCATGCGCGAGAACAGCGACCTTGCTGGCGCGCTGATCTTCGAGATCCCGGCAGACCGGTTCGAGAACCGGTCCCGCCAGATGCGCGACAGCATGGAAAAGCTGACTGCGCTCGGTTTCCGCTTCTCCATCGATCATGCCAATGACCTGGCGCTCGACCTGCCGCGCCTTCAGGAGGCCGGTGTGCGCTTCGTGAAGATGAAGGGCGGCGACCTGATCGACCAGCTTCGCGATCCGTCCGGCCCGCGCCCTGCCTCCAATGTCCAGCGCCGGATCAGCGGCGAGGAAGTCGCGGCCGTCTGTTCGCGCTATGGCGTCACGCTGATTGCCGAGAAGATGGAAGAGGAAGTCAGCGTCGTCGAAGTCCTCGAATTCGACATTCCTTTCGGTCAGGGCCACGTCTTCGGCGCGCCCAAGCCGATCAAGTCCTCCCTCATGCAGGAAACGGCCCCGCCGCAGGATTTCATCGACCGGCTGGCCGCCTTCGGGTGAGCGCCCAATCCAGCTGCCACCGGTACAACCCGTTTGACCGGACCGGATGCGGCGACTAGTTGACCGGCCATGACAAAACCTCAGCATATATCCGGTCTCGGTAAGATTGCCGCTGGCTACGACACGATCCTCTGCGATGTCTGGGGTGTGATCCATAATGGTCGCAGCGCTTTCGATGAGGCTTGTGACGCGCTGGTTAAGTTCAGGGAAGGCTGCGGGACGGTCGTCCTGATCACCAATGCGCCCGTACCCAAACAGCAGGTCATTTCCTATTTCCGTCCGATGGGCGTGCCGGATGCTGTCTTCGATGACTGCGTCTCTTCAGGGGATGCGACCCGCGATGAGCTTGCGCGCCGCAAGCATGAGAAGATCTGGCGTCTGGGCGTCGATAGCGGCTGGGAAAGGGACAAGTTTCTCTATGACGGCCTCGGCCTCGATTTCACGTCTCCGGAAGAGGCTGAAACCGTTCTGTGCGTCGGGCTTGAGGACGAGAAAAAGGACGACCCGGAAGCGTACCGCGATGAGCTGAAGATCGGCGCGGGCCGTGACCTGCCGATGATCTGCGCCAACCCGGACATCAAGGTCCGTGTCGGGGATCAGCTTATCTGGTGCGCCGGCGCGCTGGCAGCCATCTATGAGGAAGAGGGCGGCCGCGTCATCTATCCCGGCAAGCCGCATGACCCGATCTACCGGCTCTCACTGGAGCGCGCCAAAGCCATTCGCGGCAAGGCCCCTGAAAAAGTGCTCTGCATTGGTGACAGCCCGGCAACCGATATGCGCGGGGCGGCAGATCAGGGGTTCGATGCGCTTTATGTGGGCACAGGCCTTGCCGAACATGGCAGCGACTTTGAAAGTGAGCTTGAGGCCCTGCTCGGCCAGTATGATGCCGAGGCGCGCTGGGCCATGCCCGCTCTCAGGTGGTGACGAAACACCTGGCGCACTGTAACAGAACGAGAAAACAGCTTCGGAGAGACCCCGCATGAGCGTGAAGGATGGATACAAGTTTGAGGAACTCAGCGTCGGCATGGCGCATGAGACCCATCACACCATCACCGAAGAGGATATCGATCTCTTCGCGAAGGTCTCTGGCGACTTCAACCCGATCCATATGGATGAGGAATACGCCAAGAAGACCGCCTTTGGTCAGCGTGTCGCCCATGGCGCCCTCACCGCATCCTATATTTCCGGCATCCTCGGCAATGACCTGCCAGGGCCTGGCGCCATCTTTACGCATCTCGAAATGCGCTTCCGCCGCCCCGTCTATATTGGCGACGTGGTGACGGCCCGCGCCGAGATCACAGAGATGTTCGAACGGGGAAACCGCGTGACCCTGAAAATCACCTGTTCGGTCAATGACAAGGCGGTCGTTGCTGGCGAAGCCAAGGTCATGGTCCCGGCCAAGGAAGGGTAGGCGAGGCTGATGGCGGTTCTTGCCGACTATCGCAATCTGCCGCCCTCCGCGCGTGGGTTCTCTGTCGCGCTGGGCAATTTCGACGGCGTGCATCCTGGCCACCGTGCGGTGATCGATGCGGCCCGCATCGATACAGCGCCCCTGGGTATCGCCACCTTCGAGCCGCCGCCACGCGCCTATTTCCGCCCGAACGACCCGCCTTTCCGGCTTTACCGGCCAGCGCGCCGGAATGCCCGCCTGATGGAGCTTGGCGCAAAGACCGTCTTCGAGCTTCCGTTCAATGGCCAGATGGCGTCGATGACCGATGAGGAATTCTGCCGCCATGTCCTTCACGAAGGGCTTGGCGTCGCGCATGTCGCGGTTGGCTTTGACTACAGGTTCGGGCGCGGACGCATGGGCGATGCTGACCGGCTCTCCTCGCTCGGGCGATCTTTTGGCTTTGATGTGACCATCGTCGAAAAGGTCGAAGGCCCTGATGAGATCAAGGCGTCGTCCACGGCCATTCGCGAGGCGCTCATTTCCGGCGACCCGCAGCGCGCCGCAGAGATGCTCGGCCATGACTGGATCGCCGATGGCCATGTTGAGTCCGGCGAAAAGCGCGGGCGCACGATTGGCTATCCGACCGCCAATCTCCGGCTCGGCACGCTGATCCATCCGCGCCAGGGCGTCTATGCGGTTCGCGTGCGGATCGCGGGCAGCGGCGACTGGCTCGACGGCGTCGCCAATTTCGGGCGGACCCCGACGACAGGGCTTCGCGATCCGCTGCTCGAAACCTTCGTCTTCGATTTCGACCGCGACATCTATGGCCAGTACATAGAGGTCGCCCTCGTTCACTATCTGCGGGCTGAAGCGCACTTCGGCTCGCTTGATGAGATGGTCGAGCAGATGCACCTCGACACGGCTGAGGCCCGCCGGCTTCTGTCCGCAGCGCGCTAGCAACCCCTGACTTTCTGCGCCGTTCGTATAAAAGCGACGATAGACGCACATTCAAAGGGACACCCGTCATGAAACTTGCCTACGCGCTTGCAGGCGCCGCCGCCATCGCTGGAACGGCCGCTGGCCAGTCGGTCGACACACTTCAGTCTGTCACGCTGGAAGACCTTGAACGCTTTGCCACCGAGGCCGGTCACGAGGTTGTTGCCTTTGGTGAAACCACCGAAAACTCCCTGCGCGCCGAGACATCAAACGGTGTGACCTATTACATGGAAGGCACCGCCTGTGAGACAGGCGCCTGCCGCGGGATCGTGATGAGTGCGCGTTTTCAGGCCGATGAAACGGTGACACTGGAAAAGGTCAATCAGGCTAATCTGGACCGCGCCGCCGTCAGCGTCTGGTTGCTGAACGAGTCACTCGGGGTCTCGCGCTATGT
The DNA here is from genome assembly GCF_000376805.1 of Henriciella marina DSM 19595. Classification (NCBI taxonomy): domain Bacteria; kingdom Pseudomonadati; phylum Pseudomonadota; class Alphaproteobacteria; order Hyphomonadales; family Hyphomonadaceae; genus Henriciella; species Henriciella marina. The sequence goes on from NZ_AQXT01000002.1 coordinate 3,162,837, forward strand.
CATCCTCGATGGCGGCATGACCCAGGCGAATATCGCGACCAATCTCGACAACTTTCTCGCGATCGTCCCCGGCGTCGTGGAGTTCTTCTTCGGGCAATAGGACGGGGCGTCCTTTGGCGGGTGACACGCTGCGGGCCGACTGCTACAGGCTGGCGCCATGATGTTTGGCTCAATTGCTTCGATAATTCGAATTAGCCGCCCGGCGGCGCGCTGAGCTGTCCTTGACCAGACAGCCCTTAGCGCGGTGCCGGGGCCTTGCTATTTCCGCTTGCAACACAACCGCTAATTCGAGACTGACCTTCCTGCCATGACCGACGATACCAAGACAGCCGCGAACGACTATCGCGACACGCTTTTCCTGCCGAAAACCGAATTCCCCATGCGCGGCGGCCTGCCAAAGGCCGAGCCGAAATGGATAGAGCGCTGGGACGAGATGCGCCTCTATGACCGTATGCGTGAGGACGCCAAGGCGCGGGGCGCCAAGCCCTTCATCCTGCATGACGGCCCGCCCTATGCGAACGGCCCCATCCACCTTGGCACCGCCATGAACAAGATCCTCAAGGACCTTGTCGTGCGCGGCCACCAGATGCTCGGCTATGATGCCTCCTACATCCCGGGCTGGGACTGTCACGGCCTGCCGATCGAATGGAAGGTCGAGGAAGAGTTCCGCTCCAAGGGACGCGGCAAGGATGATGTGCCGGGCGACGAGTTTCGAGCCGCCTGCCGCGCATACGCCGCCAAATGGATCGAGGTCCAGAAAGAGGGCTTCCGCCGCTGCGGCGTCGAGGGCGACTGGGACCATCCGTATCTCACCATGAATTACGGCTCAGAGGCCGCGACCGTGCGTGAGTTTCTGCGCGTCGCCATGTCGGGCCGCCTCGTGCGCGGCTCCAAACCGATCATGTGGTCACCTGTCGAACGCACCGCGCTCGCCGAAGCCGAAGTCGAGTATCACGACCGGAAAGTGCCCGTGCTCTGGGTGAAGTTTCCTGTCGATGGCCTTGTACAAGAGGGCACCCCACCATCATCGGAACTTCTATCGGCAAGCGTCGTCATTTGGACAACCACACCATGGACGATCCCGGCAAATCAGGCAGTCTCCTTCAATCCCTCAATCAATTACGGTCTCTATGAAGTCGAAACCGTCATGAGCGAGGAAGAATTGGGCTTCGCGCCGTTCGCAGCCCCTGGTGACAAGTACGTGCTCGCCGACGCATTGGCGCAGGCGGTAATGGACAGCGCGAAGGTTTCTTCCTTCAGGCGGATCTCTGATGTCGATCCAAAGTCGATCACGTCACTCAAGCACCCGCTCCACGAGCTTTCCGACTTCTACAAGCACGACATCCCGATGCTTGCCGGCGACCATGTCACCGACGACGCAGGTACCGGCTTTGTGCACACGGCGCCCGCCCATGGTGAGGATGACTTCCTCGTCTGGATCGCGTCGGGTCGCACGGCCTCCGATATTCGTGACATCGTCAATCAGGACGGCGCCTACGAGCATGAAGACCTGCCAGACGCCCTTCAGGGCCTCGATATCATCCGCACATCCGGCAAGAAGCGCGGCGAGCAGGGCAAGGCGAACCCGGAAGTCATGCGTCTCCTGACCGAGAGTGGAAACCTCCTCTCGCGCGGCGTGACCATGATTCGCGACGCGCACTCCTGGCGCTCCAAGGCCCCTGTGATCCGCCGGGCCACCCCGCAATGGTTCATCGCGATGGACAAGCCGGGCTCGAATGGTGCCGCCCCGCTTCGCAAGCTCGCACTCCGCGCCCTCGAGGACACCGCTTTCGTCCCGCCGCAGCTGCGCAACCGCATCACAAGCATGGTCGCAGACCGGCCAGACTGGCTGATTTCCCGACAGCGTAACTGGGGCGTGCCGATCACGCTTCTGGTCAGCCCTGACGGCCAGCCGCACACAGCCGCGCTCAGCGAAGAGCAGGCCAATGAGGTCAACACCCGCATCCTCGATGCGATCGCCGCCGAAGGCGTCGAAGCCTGGTTCTCTGCGGACGCAGCCAAATTCCTGGACGGGATTGTCGATCCTGCAGGCTGGGAGAAGGTCACCGATGTGCTCGACGTCTGGTTCGATAGCGGCACCACGCACGCCTTCACGCTTCGTGATCGCGGCATCATCGACGAGGCAACCGGTCAGGCCGATGTCTATCTCGAAGGCTCCGACCAGCACCGCGGCTGGTTCCAGTCCTCGCTACTTGAGAACTGCGCGACGCGCGGCATGGCACCTTACAAACAGGTCGTGACCCACGGTTTCATCGTCGATTCCGAGGGCAAGAAGATGTCCAAGTCGCTCGGCAACACGGTCGAGCCGCAAAAGGTCGCCGACCAGTTCGGCATCGAGATCCTGCGCCTCTGGACGGCAAGCTCCGACTTCACCGAAGACCTTCGCATTTCTGACGATATCCTGAAGACCAATGCTGAGTCCTATCGCCGCCTGCGCAATACGCTGCGCTACCTGCTCGGCGCGCTGGAAGGCTATGACGAAGCCGAAGCAGTCGATTCGAAGGATATGCCCGGCCTGGAACGCTGGGTGCTTCACCGCCTGGCTGAAAGCGATGCCCTCGTTCGCAAGTCCTATGCGGCTTTCGACTTCAAGCGCGTCATGTCGGCCATGCTCAATTTCTGCGGCGTGGACCTCTCGGCGATCTATTTTGACATCCGCAAGGACAGCCTCTATTGCGATGCGCCTTCCGAGACGCGTCGCCGCGCGACCCGTACCGTCATGGCGCTGGTCCTCGAACGCCTCGTCACCTGGCTTGCGCCGATCATGCCGTTCACGACTGAAGAAGCTTTCCTGATGAGCCATATCGCGGGCAAGGCTGACAGCGTGCATCTCCTGACTTTCCCGGAAACGCCTGAGGGCTGGCTCGACCCGGCCCATGCCGAGCGCTGGGAGCGTATCTTCAAGGTCCGCCGCGTCGTCACCGGCGCGCTGGAGGTTGAGCGCCGCGAAAAGCGCATCGGCGCCTCCCTCGAAGCGTCGCCTGAGGTCTATGTCGCAGACAAGGCCCTCATCGACGCGTTCGACGGCGAAAGCCCGGCCGACATCTTCATCACCTCGGGCACGAAACTCGTCCAAGGCGAAGGTCCTGCGGAGGCTTACAGGCTGGATGACACGCCGGGCGTCTCTGTCGTCCCGAAGAAAGCAGACGGCATCAAGTGCGCGCGCAGCTGGAAGTATTTCGATCCGGCCACGGCCGATCCAGCCTTTCCGGACATCACACCGCGCGACGCCGAGGCTGTGCGTGAAATGAGAGGCACCAGCTGATGAACGCTGCCCGGCATGTCTGGAGATGGGCGGCGCTGATCGTCTTTGTGATCATCGCAGATCAGATATCCAAATGGATGATCCTCGAAGCGCCCGTCTTCCGGGCGCTGGAATGCCTTGACCCGGTCGTGCGCTGTGGCCGGATCGAGATATCCTCCATCTTCGATCTCACCATGCTCTGGAATCGCGGCGTCAGCTTCGGCACGCTGCAATCGACCGGCATCATGCGTTGGATCCTTGTTGCCTTCACCACGGTCATTGCGATCGGCTTTGCCTACTGGCTGACGCGGGCGGAGCGTTGGGTGACGGCGCTTTCCCTCTCAATGGTCATTGGCGGGGCGATCGGCAACCTCATCGACCGCGTTCGCTTTGGCGCCGTCGTTGACTTCCTCGATTTTTCTGGCCCATGGTTCGGCGCCTATATTGGCAGCGTCCCGATCGGGTTTCCCTGGGTATTCAATATCGCGGACGCGGCGATTACTGTCGGCGCGCTCTTGCTGTTTTTCGATCAGTTTTTAATGTCGCGAACGAAACCGGACGAACACAATCCTGCCTGATCGGAGTTGGAGAGAGATGACGATGCCGACGAAACAATCAATCCTGACACTGGCTGCCATGGGAATGCTGTTTGCTGCGGGTGGCTGTTCCATCCTTCCGGGCGGCGGCGACGGGGCCAGCAATGCGGGCCCTGACGAGTTTCGCGTGGTCACAAAAGCGCCGCTGACCGTGCCGCCTGAATACAGCCTGCGCCCACCGCGCGCCGGCACCACGGTTCCAGCCGAAGCAGACACCACACGCGAAACCACGGTTGCCGCATTCGGAACCCAGGCCGGCGTCGATGCCAGCGCGGCCGAAATGGCACTGGTCCGCGCAGCTGGCGCAAACGCCACCAACCCGCGTATCCGCGCCATTGTCGACTATGAAGAAGGCGGCCTTGTCCGCAAGGCGAGAGAGGATGCAGACCAGATCCTCTCCTATAGCGGTGACGGTACGGTTGCCGACAGCGCGACCGGCGACGAGCCGGTTTCCATTGCCCGGGGCAGCGGTGAACGCATCAAACTACCGGGTACGTGACGGCGCATCACCTGCCACAAACCAGACAGTCTAACGGAGGAGATAGGATGAAAGCTTTTCTTGCGGGGGGTCTGGCAGCGATAGGCCTCGGCTCCGGCCTTGCTTTCGCTGATACGGCCGGGTCCGAATGGGCGCCGACCATTTTCCAACTCGACAACGGCATGGACGTCGTCGTCCTTCCAGACAATCGCGCGCCGGTTGTCACGCACATGGTGTGGTACAAGGTCGGTGCGGTCGATGAAGACCCAGGCAAGTCAGGCATCGCCCACCTCTTTGAGCACGTTATGTTCAAGGAAACCGACGATATCGGTCCTGAAGAGTTTACCACCATCGTTCAGCGCAATGGTGGCCAGCTCAACGCTTTCACTTCCTGGGACTACACCGCCTATTATGAGCGCGTCGCGAAAACCCAGCTTGAGCGGATGATGGAGCTCGAAGCCGAGCGGATGACCGACCTGATCATCAATGATGATCCAGACGGCCCATTCATCTCTGAGCGCGACGTCGTCAAGGAAGAACGCCGCCAGCGCATAGACAATAATCCGGGCGTCATCCTGCAGGAGCAGGTCATGTCCGCGCTCTATCAGGATCATCCCTACAACATCACCGTGATCGGCAAGATGGACGAGGTCGGCGCGCTGACCCCGCAGGACGGTCTCGATTTCTACAGAAAATGGTACACCCCGTCCGAAGCGATCCTGATCGTTGCTGGCGATGTGACGCCGGAAGAGGTTCGCACCCTTGCTGAGCGCACCTACGGCCAGATCGAATCAACCTCGACTGAGATCGCCGAGCGCGGCTGGCAGGAGGTTGAACCGCTGGCTGAAACGCAACTCATTACCCACCGAGATCCGAAGGTCCGCCAGCCGGAATGGGAACGCTGGTACTTGGCGACCTCCTACACCCAGGACCGTGACTTCGCCTATGCCCTTGATGTCGCCATGGACGTTCTCGGCGGCGGGCGCACCAGCCGCCTCTATCAGGCCCTCGTTGAAGAACAGAAGATCGCCAATGACGCCTCCGCTGGCGCTTGGCTGTCGCTTCACGACACAGCGCCTGCTGTCCTCTCCGCGTCGCCAAGTGAGGGCGTGAGCCTCGATGATCTGGAAGCCGCCTACATGGCCGTCGTCGATGATGTTCTCGCCAATGGTTTCACTGAGGCAGAGGTCGAACGCTCGCGCAATTCGCTGGCCGCATCGGCCATCTATCAGCGTGACAGCCAGGCTGGCATGGCCAATCTCTATGGCCGCACGCTGGCGGTTGGCGGTACGGTCGACGATGTGATGAGCTATCCGGACGATATCCGGAAAGTGACCACAGAGGACGCCATCGCCGCGCTGCGCCGCGTCCTGGCCGAAGACAAGAACTATATCGAGGCACACCTGCTTCCTGAAGAAGAAGAGCAGGCCGCTGAGGAGAGCCAGACCGATGAATAAGCTCAATCTTGCTGCAGGCGGCGCGCTTGCTGCCGCTCTTTTCGCCGCTTCGCCTGCTGCGTTCGCGCAGGCTGAAATGGCATCTGACCCAGCCGAAACCTCATCCAGCCTTGATGTCATGGTGCATGAAGGCGATTTCGCCACGATCCAGCAATTCACCACGCCCGGCGGTATTTCCGTCTGGCTGGTCGAAGAGCAGTCGATCCCGATCATGGCGCTTCGCATGGCTTGGGAAACGGGCGCTGCAACCGATCCAAAAGGCCAGGAAGGCCTCACGGATGCGGTGACGTATCTGATGAATGAGGGCGCCGGCGACATGGACTCGCTCGCCTTCGCGACCCGTATGGAAGAGCTCAATATGGGCTTCAGCTGCGGGGCCGACGCGGAGACCACCTATTGTTCGGCCAATATGCTGACTGACAATGCCGGTGATGCCATGGATCTCATCGCGCTTGCCCTCAACGCGCCGCGTTTCGATGCTGAACCATTTGAGCGTTTCCAGCGCGAAGAACTTATCGGTATCCGCACGCGCGAAACCAATGCGGGCTTCCTTGCGAGCCGTGCGCGTGCGCAGGCCCTGATGCCGGACCACCCCTTCTCGCGGATCAAGACTACAGAGAGCATCAATGCGCTGACCACCGATCTGGTGCGTGAGCGCAAGGACGCCATCATGGCGGGCGACCGGCTTTATGTGACGGCCGTCGGCGCCATGTCTCCAGAAGAGCTCGCCCCGCTTCTCGATGAAGCGCTGGCTGGCCTGCCTGAAACCTCCGACGTCGAAGCGATCGAGGACGTTGCCCTCAATGATCCAATGGCAGCGCCGGTCGTCGTTGACCTGCCGCAACCGCAAAGCCTCGTCACCTTCACCGCGCCTGCCATGGCGCGCGATGATGATGATTTCTTCCCGGCCTATGTTCTCAATTACACATTCGGCGGTGGCGGATTTGAAAGCCGTCTGATGAAGGATTTGCGCGTCGACAGGGGCCTTACCTACGGCGTCGGTACCGGCATCAATACCAGCGATCACCTCAATCTCTGGACGGGCGGCGGCCAGACGAAGAATGAGAGCGCTGGCGACTTCATCGACGGCATCACTGCCCAGATGGAGATGATCGTCGCGGACGGCGTAACCGAACAGGAACTGTCAGATGCCAAGGCGTACCTGACCGGCTCCTATCCGCTCGCCTTCGACAGCAATGCGAAGATTGCGTCCGGCCTGATGAGCGCACGCCTCGAAGACCTCGGCATCGACTATTTCGACCGGCGCAATGCCATGGTCGATGCGGTCACGCTGGAAGATGTGAACCGCATCGCGACTGAATACCTCCAGGCTGAAAACTTTACCTTCATCGTCGTTGGTCAGCCGGAAGGCATTGAGGAAACCTCCTCCCTGCCAATGCCGATCCTCGGTGAGGTCGATATCGATGAGGCTGGTGACATGCGCGAACGCGACACTGAAGAAACAACCGACGCGACCCGCGACCAGAACCGCTAGGGCGGCCAAAGGTTGAACAGACACGAAAAGGGCGGTCCACACGGGTCGCCCTTTTTGCTTTCAGGTCCTCTACACCGGTAGGCTCATCCTGAGCGACGTCGAAGGACGAGCCGGGAATACTGCGCTGTCAAACCTCACCATCCACAGCCTCCCAGCGCATCGCCCCTGCAGCCCGCAGTCAAAGCCTGATACACTGACCGGCTCATGCCTGATTCTGCTCGCCTCACTTCCCGGCCAACCATCCGCCAGCTTCCGCCTGATGCGGTCAACCGTATTGCGGCTGGTGAAGTCGTGGAACGCCCGGCCGCAGCGGTGAAAGAGCTTGTCGAGAATGCGCTCGATGCAGGGGCGCGCGCCATCTCTGTCACGATCGAAGGCGGCGGTCTCAAACGCCTCATCATTGAAGATAATGGCTGCGGCATGAGCGGGCCCGAAATCCTGATGGCGCTGGAGCGTCACGCGACCTCAAAGCTGGCGCCCGGCGAGGATGGGCGGATCGATCTTCTCAACATCCACACAATGGGCTTTCGCGGCGAGGCGCTGCCCTCCATCGCCAGCGTGTCGCGCATGACGCTGACCTCCAAGGCTGAGGGCGAAGACGCGTCCGAAGTCTTCGTCGAGGCAGGCCGCATTGAAGGCCCGAAGCCCGCCGCCTGGACGGGCAGGGGAGAGACCGGCACCCGTATCGAGGTCCGCGACCTTTTCCACGCGACCCCGGCGCGCCTCAAATTCATGAAGTCGGAACGCGCTGAAACCATGGCCGTCACCGACGCGGTCAAACGCCTCGCCATGGCCAATGCGGACGTGTCCATCTCGCTGGAAAGTAATGGCCGCAACGTCTTCCGCTATGCCGCCCATCAGGCGACGCCTGAGGGCGACCTCGAACGCCTCGGCTCGATCATGGGACGCGAATTCCGTGAGAATGCGCTCGCCATCACATCAGACCGCGACGGCGTAACGCTTACGGGTTTTGCAGGCCTCCCGACGCTCAACCGCGGCAACGCGCAATACCAGTTCCTCTTCGTGAATGGGCGCCCGGTGAAAGACCGGATGCTGACCGGCGTCATTCGCGCCGCCTATCAGGATTTCCTTGCCCGTGACCGCCACCCCATGGCCGCGCTCTTCGTCGATTGCGACCCTGAGCTTGTCGATGTGAACGTCCACCCCGCCAAGACCGAAGTCCGCTTCCGCGACGCCGGGAATGTGCGCGGGCTTATCATTGGCACGCTTCGCCATACGCTGGCGGCTGCCGGACACCGCGCCAGCACCACAGTTGCGGGCTACGCGCTCGGCAAGATGCAAGGCGAGGAGACCCGGCCCAGGGACCAGCCCCTGCCCCAGCCATCGGTCTGGGACCGCTCAAGCCTCTTCCGCGATAGCTATGGCAGCGCGCCGCCGCGCCCGCAGGCGCCGGCTTCTGGCGCTGGCTGGCAGAGCGCTGCTCCCGCAGGTGGCATGGCCGAAGACAGCGCCCGCTACGACGCCCCATCCGCACGCTATGAGCCAGAGCAACAGCCGACGCCGCACGACTTCCCCCTCGGTGTCGCCCGCGCGCAGCTCCACGAAACCTATGTCGTCGCCCAGACCCGCGACGGCATCGTCATTGTCGACCAGCACGCCGCGCATGAACGCTTGGTCTATGAACAGATGAAGACGCAGATGGCCGCCGATGGCGTCAGGCGCCAGGCCTTGCTCATCCCCGAAGTGGTTGAGCTGACCGAAGATGAAGCGGCCCGCGTGCTGGAGCGCGCCGACGAGCTTGCCGAAATGGGCCTTGAGATCGAGGCATTTGGGGCAGGGGCGGTCTGCGTGCGCGCGACGCCCGCCCTCTTCGGGACAATGGACGCAGCCGGTCTCATCCGTGACCTCGCCGATGATTTTGCCGAATATGAAGAAGGCCTCGCCCTCAAGGAGCGGTTCGAGGACGTCATGGGCAATATGGCCTGCGCAGGCGGCGCCGTGCGCGCCGGTCGGCGTCTCAACGGCGATGAAATGAACGCCCTGCTGCGCCAGATGGAAGCCACGCCCTATTCAGGCCAGTGCAATCACGGCCGCCCCACTTATGTCGAACTGAAGCTCGCCGACATCGAAAAACTCTTCGGACGGCGTTAGGTGGAAAAGCCGCAGGCCATCATCTTCGATTGCGATGGCGTGCTGGTCGACTCCGAGATTATCGCCATCGCCGTTGAGCGGGAGTATCTTGGCGGGCGGGGCCTCGTCTACGATGACGAGACCTATATTTCCCGCTTCGTCGGCCTGCATAATCGCGACTATCATGCGGCTTTGCGGGCTGATGCCAGCGATCGTGGTATCGCACTTCCGGCAGACTTCCCGGCTATCATACAGGCTGCGATCTGGACCCGTTTCACGTCAGAGCTGCGGGCGATCCGCGGCGCTGTGGAGCTTGCCGCCGCCTTTCATGGGCCCGTCGCGGTCGCATCGTCATCCGAACAGGACAAGCTGCATCGCAAGCTCGAGATGACAGGGCTGGCCCCTGCATTCGGCCACCACATCTATTCTGCCGATCTGGTCGAGCACGGCAAACCGGCGCCAGACCTCTTCCTGTATGCCGCCGAGAGGCTCGGTACCGCGCCAGACACATGTCTGATCATAGAAGACAGCGAAAACGGCGTCCGCGCCGGCCGGTCCGCTGGAATGCAGACCGTCGGCTTCACGGGCGGCGCCCATGCGGATGCCGGTTTGCGGGAAAGATTGGAGGCAGCCGGCGCGCATCATGTCGCCGCAAGCTTCGCTGAAATCGCTGCATTGATCGGCGCGGGTCGCCAGCAAGGCTAGTAATTCGCCGGTGGGTCGCTTGCCGGAAATGACTCGTCCAGCTCTTCGTCCTGATCGTCCCAGTCTTTTGGCGGGTTCTTCTGGCTTTCCTTGCCAGCCGGACGAACATGCTGATCGGCAAGCCCTTCCGAGGCTTCCTCTTCGATAGTTTTCTTGTCCATCTCGATCTCCATTGTGGTGTGACCATGTAGAACGAAATCCCTCATCGGGTCGTTCCCCCGAGGGCGACGGTGATTGACGCGCCCTCGCGCGCGTGCCTAACGCTCAGACAAGGAAAAACCGCGGAAGGGAGACTGCGCCGCCATGAAGCTCGAACGCGCCAATAACATTGATGATCTGCGTAAAATGGCGAAGGCGAAACTGCCGCGCATGGTGTTCGACTATATCGACGGCGGCGCTGATGACGAAGTGACGCTGAAGCGTTCGGTCAGCCGCTTTGATGACTATCAGCTGACAGGCCGCGTCCTTCGCGACGTGTCCAAGATCGACTGCTCAACCACCATCATGGGCCAGAAAACGCGGCTCCCCTTCTTCATCTCCCCGACGGCCTCGACCCGGCTCTTCCATCCTGCCAAAGGCGAGCTGGCGATGGCCGGGGCCGCGAACGAGAAGAAAGTAATCTATTGCTGCTCGACGCTCGCCTCGCAGACGGTGGAAAACATCGCCAGGGCCAATCCCGGCCCCAAATGGGTGCAGCTCTATGTCTGGCACGACAAGGAAATCGTGAAGACATTCCTGAAACGGGCAAAGGCAGCGGGTTTCACAGGCTGCATCCTCACCGTGGATATGCCTGTGGCAGGTAACAGGGAGCGTGATCCGCGCAACCACTTTTCGGTGCCGCCGACGCCCAACCTCAAAATCGCCAGTCAGGTGCTTGCGCGTCCGCGCTGGCTTTGGGACCTCATTCGCAGCCCAAAGATCACGCCCGCAAATTTCAAACATCTTCGCGGCGGCGATGCTGGTGCCAAGGACGGCATTATCGGGTTCGTGAACGAGCAGTTTTCCCGCTCTGTTGCCTGGGAGGACGTCAAGTGGATGCGTGACTTCTGGGAGGGCGGATTTGCCATCAAAGGCATCGCCCGTGCTGAAGATGCGAAGAATGCCGTCTCTTTAGGTGCCGATGCCGTCTGGGTCTCTAATCATGGTGGACGCCAGCTCGACACATCGGTACCTGTCATCGACCTCCTGCCGGAAATCGCGGATGCGGTGCGCGGGCGGGCAGATATTATCGCAGATGGCGGCGTGCGCAGGGGGAGCCATGTCGCCAAGCTGCTATTGCGCGGGGCCACCGGCGTCGCGCTGGGCCGCGCGTCGCTGTTTGGGCTTGGCGCAGGCGGTCAGGCCGGCGTCGAAAAGGCGCTTGCCATCATGGAGGATGAGTTCCGCCGCACCATGGCGCTACTCGGGGCAACAAATCTCGCTGAGCTCGATCCAGAGCTTATGCGAATTCCGAAATTCTAAGGGTTCATCCGGGGACAGGGGACATGCAAACAGCAAGACGGAGCGATCAGCGCTTCTGGGACAAGCTCGCGGCAAAATATGCCAGCCAGCCGATCAGCGACGAGATAGCCTATGAACAGAAACTCGGGCTGACGCGCAAACATCTGACGCCAGAAAGCGAGGTGTTCGAATTCGGTTGCGGAACCGGGTCCACCGCGCTGCGTCACGCGCCCTATGTCAAGTATATCCTCGCCACCGATGTCGCGGACAACATGCTTGATGTCGGGCGGGGAAAGGCGGCTGACGCGGGCGTTGATAATGTCGATTTCATGCGCACCGGCATCGAGGAATACGACGCCCAGGGCCGACAGTTCGACGTCGTCCTCGGTCTCAACATCCTGCACCTCTGCCGCGATCCCAAAGGTGTCACCCGAAAGGTCCATAGCCTCCTGAAACCCGGCGGCTATTTCATACAGAGCACGGCCTGCCTGAAAGACGCCTCGCCCATCCTGCGTCTCGCCGTGCCGGTCATGCGCGCCATCGGCAAGGCGCCCTTTGTCAAATTTCTCTCTGAGGAAGATGTTCTCGAAATGCTGAACAAGACGGGCTTCAGTATGGTAGAGATTCTCCGCACCGACAGCAGCATGGCCGCGAATTTCTACGTCGCGCAGAAGTGGTAGATTGCGGCAGCCCGTCAGACCCTGTGCCGCTGCGGGCGCTCATAAATTGCGGCGAACTGGCATTGTTCATGTCCATTGTTTGACACCAAAATTGACGACCTGCATAAGGCTAATACGGTGCCTTTTCTGGTGCTTAACCATACTTTTCATTCTGCAAAAGAAGAGCTTTACCGGTGCCCTCACTTCTCAAGATTGCTATATCCTTGGCCTTCATGGCGGCTTCCCTTAGCGCACAAGCTGCCGCGCAAGCCGGCCCTCAGGACCAGCCTTACGGTGACGCGCTCAAGAACCGCACAGAGGGAAAACCTGTCGTCCATCTCTTCGGCGACAGTATTTTTCGTGGCTGGGCGCTCAAGAAGTTTCCTGACGAGTACACTGAAGAGGAAACAGAAGAAGATCTCCTATGGCCGCTTCGGTCACCGGTCTCCATGATTCGGATGGTTTCAGATGGCGGTTACGACGTAGGCTATGGCGGTGGATCGGGGCTACCAACTGCAAGCACAGGAAACGTGCTTATGGGTGTGATCCACGGTCAAATCCAAGAAGGCGACATTGCAGTAATTGAAGATGCCGGCGAGCACGGTAAGGACCCGATGGCGTTTTATCTTCTGCTGATGGATATTCGGGTCACGCTCTGTCGGAAGGATGTCGATGTCATCTTCGCCAATACTTACGATGAGATCGAGCCTGGCTGGCTTACTTACCATTGGGGTGTCGAGGACGAGGACACGTATCGCTGGTCGGTTCCTTTTGAAGGTATGAGCATGAATGACGCCTATGCCAAAGCCGCGCGGGCAAAGATTGCAGATTGCAAGGACGCTCATCTTCTCGACGTTCAGGGACTGCTGAAGAACGTCAAACAGCGCGAGCACGTCGTCATTCACGAGGATGGTATTCATCCGAATATCGCGGGGCAGTGGGCGATCGCGCTGGCGTTGGAAAGGAAAGTTGAAGAAATCCTGAGCGAACGCGCAGAGTAGCACCGAGCCGCTTTACCAGACCTCAAATACCCTTATTACCGCCCGCGTTTCAGCTTCTGGATTTCCACTTCCAGCGCTGAGAGGAAATTTGACCGGTCGGCCGGTTTGAACGCGGCTGGTCCGCTTGTCTGTTCGCCCATTCCGCGCAGGTCTTCCATGATGGCGCGGGTCGCGACGGCTTGCCCGATGGAGTTCTCGGTAAACGCCTTGCCCTTGGCGGAAAGCACCCGCGCCCCGGATTGGAGGCACCGCTCGGCCAGAAGAATGTCGGCGGTTATTACGATCGAGTTCGCATCTGCTCGCTCGGCGATCCAGTCGTCAGCGACATCCGGCCCATCCGGCACAGTCACGCGCGTGAACAGCTTGTGCTGCGGCACGCGCATGAAGCTGTTCGCCACGACATTGACCGGCAAGCCGTGGCGAAGCGCGACCTTGTAGACCTCATCTTTTACCGGACAGGCATCGGCGTCGACATGAATGACAATACCGCTCACTCGCCCTCGGACGCCTCGCCGGCCGGTACAGCGACGTCCGGCGCGTCGACGAAAGGTTCGATGCCGAAGGCGGGATAGATGTCGCGCGGGAAATAGGCCGTGCCATCCTTCATAACCAGTTGCACCGTCTTGATCGCGGCAAGGTCTTCGAGGGGATCGCCTGGCACCAGGAAGAAGTCCGCTTTCTTGCCGGGCTCGATGGAGCCGATCTCTTCGCCCATCTCAAGATAGTCCGCAGCCTCCTGGGTAGCCCGCGTCAGGATTTCGGCGGGTGTGAAGCCCACCTGCTGGAAGAGCTCCATTTCGCGGTGCTGGTTGAACGCCCCGCCCATATCGGTGCCGAACCAGATCATGATGCCAGCTTCGCGCATCATGGACAGCGTCTCGACGATCTGGTCGAACGCCCCGGCATAGGCGGCGTCATCTTCAGGTGTCTCGATGTTCGACCAGGCCTGTTTGGCGCCCCGCTGCACACCAACCGGCATGTGGTCGATATAATCGGCGACACCGGCCCGCGTCTCGCCATTGCGCGAAAGAAGCAGCGCTTCATGGATCGCCAGCGTCGGATCAATCGACACATCTTTCTCCACCATCAGGTCCAGCGTTTCCTGAACCTGCGGGCTGTCGAGATCGACATCCGGCAGGCGCGACAGTGCCGTCAGGCGCAGCAGCGTCCGCGTGTCTTCCTCATCTTCCAGCACCCAGCCCAGCATGACCTGGTTGATATGTGTCAGCTCATCATAGCCAGCCTCGATCATCGCATTGGCGCGCGAGAAGGCCGGCACGTGGCCCGCGACCCGCAGGCCGCACTCATGCGCGATATCGACCATTTCAGGCACCCACTCACCCTTCATGGAGTTGTAGATCTTGATCATGAAGAAGTGCCCGGCCTCGCAGGAGGTGCGGACCGCCTCATTGGCTTCTTCCTGACTGGTGACGATAATGCCATTATTGGAATTGTAGGGGCTCTTGCCCTCGATGAAGCTGGAGCGGACGATGCGTGGCCCGGCCAGCGTGCCGGTCTCGATCTTGTTGATCAGCTCGCCCAGCACCTCATTGTCATTGCCCATGTCGCGCACGAATGTGACGCCAGCCAGCACGTTCAGAAGCGCAGAATTCTGCCCCATATGCCCATGCATGTCAGAGATGCCGGGGATCAGCGTGCCGCCCTTGCCGTCGATGACATATTCGCCCTCGTCGCTTGCATCGGCCGCTTCGATCGCAGTGATGCGATCATCTTCGATGACAACCGATGAGGGCTTGGACAGCATGTCTGAGCCGGGCTCGAAAAGGCGCACATTGGTGATGCGCACCGGCCCGTCGAAATTGCGGGCATGTTCGGCCTGCAGATCCTCGAAGCGCTGCGTCGAATAGTCGACCGCTTTCTGGCGCAGCATCTCGTCATTGGCCTCAAGACCTTCCTTCACGATAAGGAATTCCGGCGTCATCAGGGCGAGATAGTCATCGCCCTCTGCATCCATCAGGAAATAGGTCGGGTCGAGCTCTGGCCCGATCAGCGCATAGGCGGTCGCCTCTACCGCGCCATCGGTGCTTTCCACCCCAAAGCTCTCGATCTCTTCCATGCTGAGCGTGCCAGCCGGGAGCGCCGGCATCGACATGTCTTCTTCGCCGAGCAGCGCGCCTGCATAGATGGCCAGCGCATAGGGCGTGCCCGACTGTGCGATATAGACGCTCGGCTCTGTAATCTCGGCCTCGCCCGGGCCAGTTGAGTCCGTCCAGCTTGCGGCGCCGTCTTCGTCTGAATAGCTCTCATCGACCGCATTGCCGAACGTCGTATTGCCGCGCACCGACCATGACACCGGCACGCCGTCTTCGTTCAGCGTAATCTCCTCGACCATGGTGGGCCCGCGGCCATTATTGCGGTACTCATAGTCGACGGTGATCTCATTGCCCGCGCGGTCCACGACCATATCGCCGATCTTGGTGCCGCTGGTCATGATCGTATACACGGTCTGGCCATCGGCGGCGGTGGTCTCCACACCTGTCTCACCTGGCGTCTGCGCGCCGTCATCGCCCGATGGGTTCGAACAGGCACCAAGCGCCAGAAGACCCATCGCGGCCAGCCATCTATACGACATCAAAATACTCCCTCAGTCGGTGATCTGATTTTCTTGCATAAAAGCAGACTGAAGCGGTGAAAGCGAGAGGGCGTGTTGCTCTCTTTCCTCGCTCGCCGTCTGGACCTCAGGGTTCGCCGCATCATGTCCTTCAGGTCAGTAAGGAGATATCGCCATGCGTGCTGCCAGCCCCATTATCCTCGCCTGCGCCGCCCTTGCCGCCTGCGGCACGACGGCGGACCAGCCGGTTTCCATCGGCTACGGCGCTTCGCCCGAGCTTCCCGAACCTTCGAACAATCTCATCCCCATTGTGAATGTTCAGAAAGCGACCGGCTGGCCGGATGGCGCCAGGCCGGTGGCCGCCGAGGGCTTGCAGGTCCAGGCCTTTGCAACAGGCCTCGATCATCCGCGCGCGCTCCACGTCCTGCCCAATGGCGACGTGCTTGTGGCCGAAACCAATGCTCCGCCGCGTCCACAGCAGGGCCAGGGCATTCGCGGCTTCTTCATGAAACAGGCAATGGAAAAGGCCGGCGCCGCCGTGCCCAGCGCCAACCGCATTTCGCTGCTGCGCGACACAGATGGCGACGGCATCGCCGAGACCCGCCACGCCTTCCTCGAAGGGCTGAATTCCCCCTATGGCATGCAGCTTGTCGGCGACACGCTCTACGTCGCCAACACCGACGCCATCATCGCCTTCCCCTATGAGGCAGGTGCCACCAGCATCGACGCGCCCGGCACGACGCTCACCACGCTCCCTGCGGGTCCGGTCAATTATCACTGGACCAAGAACATCATCGCCTCGCCGGACGGGACAAAACTCTATGCCGCCGTCGGCTCCAACTCCAACATCGCCGAAAACGGCCTTGCTGCCGAAGAAGGCCGCGCCGCCATCTGGGAAGTCGACATCGCCACCGGCGAGAAACGCCTCTACGCCACGGGCCTGCGCAACCCGGTCGGACTGGCCTTCAACGACGCCTCTGGCAAACTCTGGACCGCCGTCAATGAGCGCGATGAACTCGGTAATAATCTGGTGCCGGACTATGTGACCTCGGTAGACGAGGGCGCCTTCTATGGCTGGCCATGGAGCTATTACGGCCAGACCGTCGACACGCGGGTTCAGCCGGTCAACGCCGCAAAAGTCGCCGCCGCCACCGCGCCAGACTATGCCCTCGGCAGCCACACCGCCTCGCTCGGCATTGCCTTTGCCGATGGTGCGGCGCTCGGGCCAGATTTCGAAGATGGCCTTTTCGTCGGCCAGCACGGCTCGTGGAACCGCAAGCCCGCTGTCGGCTACAAAGTGGTCTTCGTGCCGTTTGCAGGTACTGACCCCGACGGCATGCCGGTGGATGTGCTCACCGGCTTTCTTGACGGCAACAAGGCCCGCGGCCGCCCCGTCGACACCGCCATCGCGAATGATGGCGCCCTGCTGGTGACAGACGATGTCGGCAACGTGGTCTGGCGGGTGGCCGCCGCGCAGTAGCGGTTCCCGCTCCCTCGGCCCCGGCCGCCCTCAACACAACCCGTCCCTCATCCTGAGCCCGTCGAAGGATGAAGCAGCAAACGCTCGGCTTGTAAAAAATAATTGACAAGTCAAAAATCTTTGACTACCTATCGTGTTAGATATTTTTGACACGAAGGAATATTCCCATGTCTTTCAGGGAAAAATTCAACTGGATCGTCGCCATTGTGACGGCGCTGACGCTCGCGGCGCTCGGCTACTGGTATCTGCGCCAGACGGGCAGCGGCGCTCTGGCTGAAAGCGCGCTGCCGGTTATCATCGCCTATGTTGCCTGGTTCATTCTGATGACCATCGGGGCTGCCGCCATCGCCGCGCGCGACCCTAAGGATGCAGAGGCCCCGAGCGATGAACGCGACCGTATCATCAATATGAAGGCGGCCCTGCCGACGATGCATCTCTATGGCTTTGCCCTGACCGGCCTCATCCTGCTTCTATTCGTTTTCGATATGAGCAAATGGGACGCGCTTTACGCAATCGTCGCCATCCAGCTGGTCGCCACCTTGCTCGAAGCGACGGCCAAGATCCGCTTTTACCAGATGGCTGTCTGAGCCGCCAAACGTCCAGGAGGACCACTTCAAATGTCTTTTCACGAAAAAACCGCCTGGGTCATGGGACTCATCATGGTCGTCGGCATGATCTTCTACTTCAACACTGTCGCGGCCATGTCTGCCGGGCTCGAACAGCTTGCGCCGCCTGTCCTGCCGCTGGTCATCATTTACGTGATCATCATCGTCGTGCTCTCGATCGTCGGCCACATCCTGATTGCGGTCAGCAAGCCATCGGAGGCCGACGATACGATGGACGAGCGCGACAAGCTCATTGCGGGGCGCGCGGGCAATATCGCCGGCGTCGTCCTCGGTGTCGGCCTGATCAGCGCGCTTGGCATCTACCTCTTCACCTATGACGGTAATCTTCTGTTCCACGCCGCCTTTGGCGCCCTGATGATGTCGCAACTCGCCGAATACGCTGCCCGCATCGTCTATTACCGCAGCAGCGTATAAAGAGATGGCCAAACGTCCCCCCATCACAAACCGCGTGCGGGAGCTGCGCGAAGCGCATGGCGCCATGTCGCAGGCCACCCTCGGGAAGGAGATCGGCGTCACCCGCCAGACGATCATCGCGATAGAGCAGGGGCGATATTCGCCTTCGCTCGAAAGCGCGTTCCGCATCTCTCGCGTCTTCGGGGTCGGGCTGGAGGATGTCTTCGGCTGGGCGGGCGACTGACCGGCCAAGGGAGCCTTGCCGGGGCCACGGCGTTGATCGGGCAGCAACCCCACGGTTTTCCCGGATCAGAAGGATCTTCCATGCCCAGCTCTATGCTTCGTCTCTCCACCGCCGCTCTTGCCATCCTCGCAGCCCCTGCCGCTTTCGCGAGTGTTAGTCCGGACGACATCAATTCGGCGACCTATGAGGGCGATGCCCTGCCGGACGGCCAGAGCGCGATCACGATCAAGATTCAGGTCCTGCTGGACAGGGCCGGTGCGTCTCCGGGCGTGATCGACGGCTACACAGGTGAGAATGTCGACAATGCCATTCGCGACTTTGAGGAGATGCACGGTCTCGATGTGGACGGCGTCATGGATGAGAACGTCTGGAGCGCGCTCGGCGATGCCAGCAACCTCACCACCACCTACACGATCACGGAAGAAGACCTGTCGGGTCTCATGCCCGACCTCACGCACGATTACGAAGATTTTGCCGCGCGCGAGCGTCTTGGTTTCCGCACCATCGAAGAGCTTGTCGCCGAAAACTGGCATTTGGACCGCGACCTTCTCATCATGATGAACCCGGACGCCGACTGGTCTGCCGGATCAAGCGTCACCGTGCTCGACCCCGGCACCGCGCTTGAGGGCGAGGTCGCAAGGATCACCGCTGACAAATCGCGCGCGCAGGTGCTCGCCTACGACAAGGATGACAAGCTGATCGCGGGCTATCCCGCAACAATCGGCTCAGCGACACGCCGAGCCCTGAAGGCACCTACGCCATCACCGCCGTCGCGATTGACCCGACCTATTCCTACAATCCGGAAAAGAACTTCCAGCAGGGCGACAATACAGAGGCGATGACCCTGCCGCCGGGCCCCAATGGACCTGTCGGCACCGTCTGGATCGACCTCGAGAAAGAGACCTTCGGCCTGCACGGAACCGAAGACCCCCACCTTGTCGGCAAGGAACAGTCACATGGCTGCATTCGTCTCACCAATTGGGACGCGACCGAACTTGCCGGCATGGTCAGCCGGGGCGTGGAAGTGAGCTTTGTCGACTAACTGGTCAGCATCGGCGCAATGACAAGCCCGCCCGCAAGCCAGAGATAGGCAATCACCGCCAGCACGAAGAGCAGCTTCTCTGGGACGCCTTCGCCGACCGGGTTTCCAAAGCCTGCCGTCACACCTTTCCACCAGAGGAAAGCCGGCAGGACGACAAGGTCTGAAAAGATGAAAGCCATGATGCCCGCAAGTCGACAGGAACGTTTCCACGGAGACGAAATCCTCTCTCGCTGCTTGCTGCGACCAATACGGGCGTCCCGTCACGGGGTCCGGGCCTGCTTGGCACTCTCCCGTCGCCAGCTGCCCGGAAACCTGCTATGAATTCTCCATCATGCAACAGAGTGTCAGGCAGATGGTAGACCGGGTCTATGTCGCCCGGCGGGGCGCAAGTCCCGATGACGCCCATGAGCTTGCCCATGAAGCGCTTGAGCTGGCCCGCGGCCGCGATGAGCCAGAGCTTCTCGTGCGCGCCCTGATGGCCAAGGGTCAGTGTTGCCGCGACGCGCATGAGTTCGAACAGGCCGAGCGTCTTTATGTCGAAGCGGCCAATCTCTGCCGGCGCGAAGACGACGTGCCCGCGCTCGTCACTGCACATGTCATCCGTCATCTCGGTGATGTCACCGCAGAGCTAGGACGCTTCGGGCTTGCCAAGACACATTATGAAGACGCGCTGGAAATCTATCGCCAGATCGAGGGCATCGAGCCGGACATGCTGGCCAATGGGGTACGCGCGCTGGCCCGCATCCATGACCGGCTCGACGATCCTGCGAACGCCGCCGATTACTGGCGAGAAGCGCGCGGCCTCTATTCAGCCGCCGGTCTCTCCGCCCGGGCCGAGGAATGCGAGCGCCGCCTCAATGGCGCGGGGTAGGGCGGTTAGTTGGCCTGCGTTTTCCGCGATTTCTTGCCACGTTCGATTTCAGTTTCAAGCGCCATGAGTTTCGGCTCCCAGAAGGCACGGAACGTATCCAGCCATTGGTCGACCTCCTGCATCGGGGCGGTATCGAGCGAGTAGAGCCGTTTAGACCCGTTCGCTCTGACAGTGACAAAGCCGCTTTCACGCAGAACTTTCAGATGCTGGGAGACAGCGGCCTGAGAAATTGCGAATTCTCCTTGGACGACAGCGCTGACTTCGCCCGCGGCTCGCTCTCCTTCCGTTAGACATTCGAGGATGCGGCGCCGGACGGGGTCGCCAAGAACGTCGAACGCGTGCATCACGCGTCCGGCAGGCTGTCGCCGAGATAGAAGGCAGTCGTGCGAACCGCGCGTTTTTGCGCGATCTCTTTATCCTCCCCGCTGGCGGCGTCCGCCTTGCCCCACGCTTGGCCGCACTGGCGGATCAGCCATTTTCCGTCTTCGGACTGGCCGAAGGCCTCCTCGTCAAACATGGCCTCCGGATTGGCGAGGTGGAATTGCATCCCGATCAGGGCAAGGTCCCAGCCAGCGCCGGCCGCGCCCGGGCCATAGGTTTCCCAGTGTTCTTCGACAGGGGCGGTGTGAATCAGGGTCAGCCGGGCCTCTTCGGCCTCGGGCGCAAGATGCACATCGAGCCAGCTTATCGCTTCACCGAATTCCCAGGTCAGCGACAGACGCGCCGGGCGCTCGCAAATAAGGATCTTGCCGCCAGCATTACCGATAAGCTGGTAGTGGCCGCCGACCCTGAGATCACCTTCGACCGGAAGGAAGGCCCGCGGGAGGCGTGCGGGATTGGTGATAGCGTCCCAGAGATCCTCGACATCTGTCTTAAAAGTTCGCGACAGTTTTACCGCTCGGGCAGGCGCGCCGCCGCGCTCGGTCGTCTCTACGGACCGCTCCACCGCGCCAAAGGCTTTCCCGAAATCCATGATCAACCTCGCATTTAAGTGCGATCTTATATAAGCAGTACCTTAAATATAGGTCAAATGACGGATCCGTGGGCGACCGGCTTTCAGAACGGCACGTTCGGGTCGTCCTCGCCGGTGCCGCCAAGCGCGAGGCCCGCAAAGTCGAAGACGCGCGGGTCGTGCAGATGGCTCGGCCGTACCGTCGCCAGCGCATGCGCCATGACCTGCCGTACGCCCGGCTTCTTGCGCTCCCACTCATCCAGCATCGCCTTCATAGCCTGACGCTGCAGTCCATCCTGCGACCCGCAGAGGTTGCAGGGGATGATCGGGAATTCCATCGCTTCTGCGAACTTTGCGAGGTCATCCTCGGCGCAGGTGATCAGCGGGCGCAGCACAAAGAGGTCGCCTGCATCATTGAGCAGCTTTGGCGGCATCGCCGCCATCCGGCCGCCATGGATGAGGTTCATCATGAAGGTCTCAAGCGCATCGTCGCGGTGATGGCCGAGCACGATGGCTTCGCAGCCTTCCTCGCGCGCAATGCGGTAGAGAATGCCCCGGCGCAGGCGCGAACACATCGAACAGAAAGTCCGGTTCTCCGGCACTTTTTCTGTGACGATGGAATAGGTGTCTTCGGTCTCGATCCGGTATTTGACGCCCACCTTGTCCAGCCATTCGGGCAGGACGTGTTTCGGAAAGCCCGGCTGGCCCTGATCGAGGTTGCAGGCAATCAGCTCCACCGGAAGCGCGCCTTGCCATTTCAGGTCGATCAGCGCGGCCAATAGGCCATAGCTGTCCTTGCCGCCCGACAGGCAGACCAGCCATTTCGGCGGCGGTCCGGTACGCGCCCGGTCAACCATGCCATACTGGTCCACCGCCTGCAGCGCATTGCGGACAATCCGCTTGCGCAATTTCTTGAAGGAAACGCTTTTTGGCACGTCGGCAAAAAGCGGCGGGACAAGCCCTGTCATCTGATCGTCAGCCATGAAGTGCGTATCGCACAATTGGTAAGGTGCGAGAAAGCGTCCAACTCACGCGATGGCATCATGTTTGTTGAAATTTATTGTTATTCGACCCCAGTGAACGGGTAGGAAATCCAGACGCTGATGGTCTCTCTTCTTCCCGCATGAGGGGGAAGTGGCCCGCGCGAGCGGGTCGAAGGGGGGCTCTAATTCAGTCCTTCAAAATACGTATCCATCACCTCGTCGAAATCTTCCGACAGCACGATCGTGTTATGCCCGGCTGAAAAGCTCTCGATCTCGACATCGCGCGAGGCAGCGTCCAGACCCTGAAAGATCTGCTGACTGAGTTCGAGCGGCAGGACACGATCGCGCGTCCCTGCCAGGATGAGAATCGGTTTCTCAAAGTCTTCAAGTGCGTTGACGATATCGTACCTGGCGAGGTTGTCATCGACGCGCCAGTTGACGAAAAAGAGATACCACGGCCGCCACGCATCGGCGATCTCGGCAATATTTCTGGCGCTTGCCTCGATAATGATCCCGGCCGCCCCCGGAAATCTTGCCGCCATATCAGCGCAGACAAACCCGCCAAGGGAGTGGCCCCAGAACACGACGCCCCGCGCCACGCCCGCCCTCTCTTCGGCAAGGCTGCGAACCGTATCCGCTGCAGCTTCAAAATTGGCGAGGTTCGCCTCGCCCCCTGTGTCGCCCGAGCCCGGATAGTCGAACAGAAGGACATCGCCATGTTCAATCGCGGCGAGGCTATAGGCGACACCCGCCGAATATCGTGAAAAGGCATTGCCGCCACACATCACGACCAGCGGGCGCGGCGCCTCGCTATCTCTCGCCTCTCGGCTTATCAGCGTCCAGGCAAGCCGGTCCCCCGTTCCATTGTAGGGTGCAAACCCGTGAACGACGCTGGCGGGCACATGGTCGGCGCGGCTGACAGGGACCTCACGCGGGGCCCCCAGAATGTCGAAGGAGAGGGTATAGTCTGTCGGCGCGGCGTATATCTCCTCGCCATCAATGTAGAGATCGTCTTCGGTTGCAGCCACGAAGTCTGGCTCATTTGGTACGAAGACATCATCTGCCGTCAGGGTCCGTGATGGGCACGCCGCCAGCATGAACATGGCGACCGGCAAGGCGATGAGACGGACCGCACGCATGCTCAATAAACCTCGTTTAAACCAGCGAAACTCTATTTAAGATTACACTAACTCTACAAAAGATATAACCGCCACTCACTGATTTTTCTGCGGTATTCACACCAGCGCGTAACTTCAAGGCAATGCTGGACCGGAAAACCATTATGGCCCGGATCCTCACAGGTCGCACAGTTTTTCTGATTGTCAGTCGCTGCGCCGCCTTAGGGCGGGAGAGCTGGCACCGGTCCCCGATTGGCGTTTTGATGGGGTCTGGCAGGTCCTGAAGCCTCGCCCCTCTAGACACCATCCCGACACCGTCCAGACACCGCCACGACACCGTGATTTCCGGCTTTTTTCCAACCGGACCAAATCATTCGATCCGGTCGGAAAATAGGGGCGCGATCAGGCCGAAACGCCGAGGCTTTCCATCGCGAAAGCCTTGATCGATTTATAGTCGGCCTTGCCATTTGGCGCCCGGCTAAGGCTTGGCTTGAACAGGACGCGTTTAGGCGCCTTATAGCGGGCCAGCTGGGTCTGGACGAAGGCGCGCAGCGTGTCTTCATCGACCTCGGCCCCGTCATTGAGCTCGACCACCGCCGTCACTGCCTGGCCCCACTTCTCATCGGCAAGGCCGACGACCAGCGCATCGCGCACAGCGTCATGATTCTTAAGGGCTTCTTCGACCTCTTCAGGGTAGATCTTCTCACCCGCCGAGTTGATACAGTTGGACCCGCGTCCGAGCAGCGTGATCGTGCCGTCTTCCTCGACCGTGCACCAGTCGCCAGGGACCGCATAGCGCACGCCGTCCACCTCCCAGAAGGTCGATTTGGTCTTCTCCGGGTCTTTGTAATAGCCAAGCGGTACGGCCCCGCCGCGCGCGATGAAACCCGGAATGCCAGAGCCCGGTTTCACTTCCTTTCGGTCTTCGGTGAAGACCTTGCAGTCCTCGCCAAGCGTAAAGCGCGCGGTCTTCTGCGTGCCTTCGGCGGTGGTCACCGACATGCCGAACCCGACCGCTTCAGAGGCGCCAAAACTGTCCATCAAAGCGACCTGCGGCATGTGCTCGATGAGGCCGCGCTTGACCTCCATCGACCACATCACGCCAGAGCTTGTGATGGTCTGGGCCGAAGAAAGGTCATATTTTCCAGGGTTCTCTTCGAGGACGCGGAGCATTGGCTTGGCAAAGGCGTCGCCAACGATCGCCATCGCCGTGACGCCGCGCCGGTCAACCGTCGACCAGAGCTCTTCAGGATCAAACGTCTTGGTGTTCTCCAGCGTCACGATACAGCCGCCGGAGATGATCGAGCCCATGGCTGTGAAAAGGCCGGTGCCGTGCATGAGCGGGCAGGCCGGCAGCTGGCGGCCATGCTTGCCGACCTCATGCATGAAGGCGAGATGCTCGGCCATGTTGTCAGGCGCAAAGCCATAGATCGACATCATCGACTGGCGTGAGCTTTCGCGCCAGATCTTGTGGCTCCACATTACGCCCTTCGGCATGCCGGTCGTGCCGCCGGTATAGAGAAAGATGAGATCGTCGTCGGAGCGCTCGATGCCCAGCGGTTCGCCGTCGCCCTTGGAGGCCAGCGTTTCATAGTCGACGGCATAACCCGGCGTGTCGGTGCCATCTCCGCCGATTTCGACCCAGACCTTCACCTTGGGCAGACGGTCCTTCACGCGGGCGACATGCTCACGGAATTCGCGGTCGAAGAAGACGACGGCAGCGTCCGAATTGTCGAAAATATAGGTCAGCTCATCGTCGAGATAGCGGTAATTGACGTTCACATGCGTGAAGCGCGCTTTGAAGCAGGCGACTAGCGCTTCCATGTATTCTGGCTGGTTGCGCAGATAGAAGCCGGCCTTGTCGCCTGTCTCGACCCCCATGGTCCGAAGCTCACGCGCAAGATTGTTCGAGCGCTTCGTCATTTCCGGCCAGCTTATGACCCGGTCGCCATGAATGAGGGCAGGATGTTCTTCGCCGAGCTCCGCGCCGACCGCGTCGAGCATATCGCCAAGATTATAGATGCTGTCGCCCATGTGTGACGTTCCTCCGATGAAGTCTTCTATTTCAGCGCATTCTAGGCGCAAAACAGCAGATTCACGAGGGGTAACGTGGCGTATGGGGCGCGTCTCAGGCGGCGCGGAGGGCGCGGGCGATGGGCGCGAAGCTCTTGCGGTGGCAGGCGCACGGCCCAAGCGTCTCCAGCGCGCTGGAATGGGCCGCGGTGCCATAGCCCTTATGCTGGCTGAAGCCATAGCCCGGATAGCGGGCGCAAAGCTCTGCCATCGCGCGGTCACGGGCAACTTTGGCCAGAATTGACGCTGCCGAAATGGCAGGTTCGGTGAGGTCGCCTTTTATGATGGCGCGGGCCGGGCAGGGCAGGTTCTGCGGCAGGCAATTGCCGTCGATGATCAGCTCTTTCGGGGTCAGGCCCATGATGGCGATGGCGCGCGACATGGCGAGGAAGGTCGCCTGCCGAATGTTCAGCCGGTCGACCTCTCCGGGGCTCGCCCAGCCAATGCCGAACGTCACGGCCTTGGCCCGGATCTCGGGGTAGATCGCCTCGCGGTGCGCTTCGCTCAGCCTCTTGGAATCTGTCAGGCCATCAATGGGTTGATCGGGGTCCAGAATAACCGCCCCTGCCGTCACTGGTCCGGCCCAGGGTCCCCGCCCGGCCTCGTCAACGCCGCAAATCATCCCTATCTCCCTCTTCAGAAAAACAAGACCACGATTTTGTGAGGATTCCATTATGAGCGACGCATATTGCATTCAGATGAACGAACTTGGCGGCCCGGACGTGTTGAAAAAGACACAGATGGAGCCCCGCCAGCCCTGGCCGGGCGAGGCGCTGGTGCGCCAGTCGGCGGCGGGCCTGAATTTTATCGATACCTATTTTCGCACGGGTCTCTACCCCGCCAAGCTGCCTTTTACACCCGGCCAGGAAGGTGCGGGCACAATCGAGGCGGTCGGTGAGGGCGTCGAAAAACTGAAGGTCGGCGACCGGGTCGCCTATCTCGGCCAGGGCACATATGCGACGCACTATACAGGCCCGGCCTCGCGCATGCTGAAGCTGCCAGATGGTGTCTCTGAAGATGAAGGCGCGGCGGTCATGCTGAAAGGCCTGACAGCCTGGATGCTATTGTTCGAGGTTTACCGCCCACAGCCGGGCGAGACGGCGCTCGTCTGGGCCCCGGTCGGCGGTGTCGGCTCTCTCTTGTTGCCGTGGGCAACCTCAATGGGTGTGCGTGTGATCGCGGTGACCTCCAGCGATGAGAAGGCAGAGCTTGCGAAAAAATCGGGCGCGACAGACGTCATCATGTCGAGCGATGATGTCGCGAGCCGTGTCCGCGAGCTGACCGACGGCAAGGGCGTCAATGTCGCCTATGACAGCGTTGGCAAGGACTCGGCCAAAGCTTCTCTCGACAGCCTTAAAAGCCGAGGCTGGTTCGTGACCTATGGCAACGCCTCCGGCGCCGTGGAGCCTCTGGCGCCGGGTGAGCTGAACCGGCGCGGATCCCTCGTCATGACACGGCCCGGCCTCTTTCACTTCGTCGCCGATGATGAGGGCTTGAGACGCGGGGCCGCGGCGCTCTTCGGCGCGCTTCGGACCGGCACGCTGAAAGCCCAGATCGGCCAGACGTTTGATCTTGCCGATGCGCCAGACGCGCACCGCGCCATTGAAAGCGGCAAGACGATCGGGTCGACCCTGCTGAAGCCCTAGTCAGCGTCGTCTTCGGGTGGCGGTGTTTCGCCATCTTCAAGCAGGATTCGTTCTGGCATGCCGTCCCGGTGGACCCGGAACACAACCGCGCGCGCCCCATCGGGGCCGCCGCGCGGGGCGTGGGCCGCGCGTGGTGGAATGACGTAGGAGTCGCCCGCGGAAAGAATAATGTCTTCCTGGCCATCCTGGACGTGCACGGCTGAACCGGAGATCACGTAGAGAAATTCCTCGCCCGGATGGTAATGGCGCGGCACGGTCGCGCCGGGCGGAATGACAACATCTGAAATGAGGACTTCGAGGCCGTCGGCAGAGGCAATTGGAGCGCGAAGTTTCTCGTTCGATCCAGCCGGCAGCGTTTCTGCGCCTGAATGGTCTGGACCCCCGTGAGCATACGCGGGACCTGCGATTGCCGCGATGACGCCTGCGATAATTAGCGTTTTCATGAAGAACCTCCCTCAAGGTGCGTCGAGCATTGCTCGGCACCCTGAGGGAGGCAAGAAAAATCAGAGGGCGATCAGGATGGCTTTTCTTCGTATTTGAAGCCGATCTCGATGCAGACCTGATAATAGGCGACCTGACCGTCTTCGATATAGCCGCGCGTCTCGGTCACATGAAACCAGTCCATATTCCGGATCGTCTTGCTCGCGCTTTTAAGCGCGCCGTTAATGGCCTCTTCGATGGATGTCTTCGACGTGCCAACGACTTTGGTCATTGCGAAAGTATCAGTGGACATGGGTATTCCTTTCTAAATCTGTCTTCCAAGGAACTAGTCCAACCCCATCGTGTTCCGAATTGATCCGGAAAATCTTGCGATAACAAAGCGTGTGACGTCGCGGGAGGCCGACGAACGGTCAGCACCAAGGCATCGCCCGTTACGACGGCAGTCTGCTTAAATGTAAGGAGGCTCTCTTACTGAGGTTCGAGCGCCATCAGCAGCGCTGGATCGATGTAGAAATCCTCGTCCCGGTTCTCGGATGCGGGATTTCTCCATTTCACGGCCCAGTGAAGATGGGGGCCGGTGGTGCGGCCGGTATTGCCCGTGAGGCCTAGCTGCTCACCGGCCTCGACCTCATCGCCAGCCGTCACGCCAACTTTGGACATGTGCATGAAGACAGAGACAAGTCCCTGGCCGTGATCGAGGAAGACAGCGCCGCCTTCATAGTAAAGGTCCGGGTCACCTAGAATAACGGTTCCCGGTGCAGGTGCGCGGACCGGCGTCCCGATGGGGGCGGCAATGTCATAGCCCTGATGGACCGACACTTTCTCGCATGTTTCGCCGTCGGCGCCCGTGCCGCTATATTTGCGCTCGGGCCCAAAAGGCGATGAGGCGCGCCCCTCTGCGGGACGTTTGAAGCCAAGGCTCGCACCCGGCCCCTCATTGAAAGTTTCGAAGGCGGCCTTTTTCTTCAGCCAGCTCACTTCGACCTGGCGCATCTGCTCCTCGGTGCGCGCATCGACCTTGTCGCAGTCGAGCCCGGACAGGACCCGGATGTCATCATTGCGCGCGGTAATGTCGAGCGCGAGGGGCGCCGCATCTGGCTGTCCTGGTGTGAGGATGAGCAGACTCGTTTCATCGCGGGTGAGACCGATCACGGCGTTGCCATCTGCATCCGTGCGCACGTCCCGGACGTTTGCCCCGTTCTCGCCAGCGACGCGGATTTCCGTCTCTGCAGGCCCGCTGCAGCTCAGAAGGCCGCCTTGCTGCATGACGCCAGTACAGGAGAGGGCGGTGCCTTGCGAGGCCGCGGTCAGGCCGCCGAAGGCCGCCACCGCGAAAGCAATAGAAAGCCGGATGGGCGTCATTCTGGGGTCTTGCCCTCGACCATACGGGCCGCGGCTGCGGCGGCATCGATATAGGCTTCCTGGTGATCGACGCTCCAGTAGCGCAGGGCCGCGATTGGGATTTTCCGGCCGGTCACGGCGCAGGTCACATAATCGCCGGGCTCAATGACATCGACGTCGCCGTCGAGATAGCGCAATCTGGCTTCGCCGCCTGAAGGTCCGTTTCTGGTAAGCATGGCGCTCATAATGGGCTGCCCTGTCCCGCTTGGAAAGTGCGCACCTACAGCTTTTTGTGCCCTTGGCTAATTGCTGCCCGTCTCTGTTTCCTGGGCCGGTTCCGGCGGGGGCGGACGGTCCGGGTTGGGCGTGCGCAGGATAAGGGCCAGCGTGCGGATATAATTGTCTGGCCATTGTCCGGACTTCATGCGCTGGCTGGCGCGCACCACCATCTCAACATTGACGTCCGGGTGGCTGAAGACCTGGTCGGCCGTCAATGAACCTTCGCGTGTGCCAGATGTCGTGACGAGTTCTGCCTGCCATTCGGCGACCGCAGGACATTCGGCGATACGCTGGGTCAGGGTGTCACGCCGGGCGCGGAACGGGTCGAGGCCCGTCTCATCGGACTGCTCGATCGCGAGGGTGCAAGTGACCTGATTATAGGGTGCTTCGACACCGAAGGGTTCGGCGCCCGGGATGACGACGACGCACTGGCCAGCACCAAGCGCGCTGAGCGCGTCGCCAGCCTCAAAACTGCCAATGGCATTTCCGCTCGCCGTGGATGGGCTGAGCGCGGCGAAACGTGACGCGCTGGCGCCCTCGCGGATATAGGGCCCGATCTCGTAGCAGAGCGGGTCGCCGGGGGGAGGCGGCGGCGGTGGAGGCGGCGAGCCCGGAGATTGCTGGCGCTGTGGCTGAGAGGGCCTTGGCGTGCTGGGCTGACTGGGCTGAGGCTCATAGCCTGGCGGGGCAGAGGGCACGGTCGGTTCGAAAGGCAGCGTCGTCGGCGGGGTGTTATCGTCCCGCTGTGCCTGCGCGCCAGCCGGTGTGCTGAGCGCCAGTATAGCGCCGAGACTGGAGAGAAGCCCGCGACGGAGAGTTCGAATCGATATCATATACCTGCCAGCGCCGCTCTGCTTGATCATCTCCCGACACTAGGCGGGTTGCCCATATTTCGGCAAGCGTCTGGGTGAGCTTCAGCGTTTTTGTTTTGTTCTCGTGAACAAGTGTGGTACAGACTGCGCTTCGACAGGAACGCCGGCCTTGCAAAGCGGGGCCATTTATGAGGAGACTGAACATGGCCAAACGCGGCAATCTGCAACTCGTGGACAAGGAATCCGGCGTGGATAAGCAAAAGGCACTCGAAACGGCGCTGTCCAATATTGAGCGCTCTTTCGGCAAGGGCTCGGTTATGCGGCTCGGCGACAAGAAGACCCTCGATGTCGAGGCCGTCTCAACCGGCTCGCTCGGTCTTGATATCGCCCTTGGTATTGGCGGTCTCCCAAAGGGACGGATCATCGAGATCTATGGCCCTGAAAGCTCTGGCAAGACGACATTGGCGCTGCATTCTGTTGCCGAGGCGCAGAAGGATGGCGGGGTTTGCGCCTTCATCGACGCAGAACACGCGCTCGACCCTTCCTATGCGGCAAAGCTCGGTGTTGATCTGGACGACCTTCTGGTCTCCCAGCCTGACACGGGCGAACAGGCGCTTGAGATTGCCGACACGCTGGTGCGGTCCGGCGCGGTCGATCTTCTGGTGATCGATTCGGTGGCGGCGCTGACGCCGCGCGCCGAGATCGAGGGCGAGATGGGCGATTCGCTGCCCGGTCTTCAGGCCCGCCTGATGAGCCAGGCACTGCGCAAGCTGACCGGTTCGATCTCCAAGTCGAAATGCATGGTGATCTTCATCAACCAGATCCGCATGAAGATCGGCGTGATGTTTGGCAGCCCTGAAACGACCAGCGGCGGCAACGCGCTGAAATTCTACGCCTCAGTGCGTCTCGACATTCGCCGCATCGGCGCGATCAAGGACCGCGAGGAGACAATCGGCAACCAGACGCGCGTCAAGGTGGTCAAGAACAAGGTCGCCCCGCCATTCCGGCAGGTGGAGTTCGATATCCTCTATGGCGAAGGTATTTCCAAGACCGGCGAACTCATTGACCTCGGCGTGAAGTGCGAAGTGGTCGAGAAGGCGGGCTCCTGGTATTCCTACAAGGAAGAACGCATCGGGCAGGGCCGTGAGAAAGCGCGGCAGTTCCTGAAGGATAATCCTGATATTTCAAATGAGATCGAGCTCGAAATCCGGCGTCAGTCGGGGCTCCTCTCCGATGTCATGCTGTCTGTCGAAGAAGAGGCAGAAGCTGCCGCAGCAGAAGACGATAGCGACCAGGCTGAAGCAGGTTGATCTTGACGTCTGGTACTGCCGCACTGCACTGAACGGCAGACTGCGGCGTGCCAGCTTCTTGGCGAGCCCACATAGAGCCTTTATATCGAAGGCCTGAAGCGCCCGGCTGGTTTCGGCCGGGCGCTTGAATTTGAGCAAGCGGCAAGGATGGGCCAGACGAGAAGATGACGAGCGTCAATCAGCTTCGAGAGACATTTCTTTCCTATTTCGAGAAACAGGGCCACGCCCGCAAACCCTCCGCGCCGCTGGTGCCGAACAATGATCCGACGCTGCTCTTCGTGAATGCGGGCATGGTGCCGTTCAAGAACATCTTTACCGGCGCCGAGACGCCGTTCGCCCCGCGCGCCACAACTTCTCAGAAGTGCGTGCGCGCTGGCGGCAAGCACAACGACCTCGACAATGTCGGCTACACCGCCCGTCACCACACCTTCTTTGAAATGCTGGGCAATTTCTCGTTCGGTGACTATTTCAAGGACGACGCGATCGCCTTTGCCTGGGAGCTGGCGACGAAGGAATTTGGCCTTTCAAAGGACCGCCTTCTCGTCACTGTGTATTCGGAAGACACCGAAGCCCGGGATCTCTGGAAGAAGGTCGCTGGCCTTCCAGACGATCGGATCATTCCGATCTCGACGTCCGACAATTTCTGGTCGATGGGCGATACCGGTCCATGCGGACCTTGCTCGGAAATCTTCTTTGACCATGGTGACAAGATCGCTGGCGGTCCGCCGGGCTCGCCCGATGAGGACGGCGACCGGTTCATCGAGATCTGGAACCTGGTCTTCATGCAATATGAGCAGCAGGCCGATGGCACGCGCAAGGACCTGCCCAAACCGTCTATCGATACCGGCATGGGCCTTGAGCGGATGGCGGCCGTCCTGCAGGGCGTTCACAATAATTACGACATCGATCTTTTCCGCGCGCTGATCGCGGCTGAAGAAGATGTCTACAAGAGCAAAGCCTCTGGCGATCAGCTTGCTTCTTTCCGCGTCATTGCTGACCATCTTCGCACCTCCGCTTTTGTGATTGCCGACGGCGTCACCCCGTCGAATGAAGGCCGCGGCTATGTGCTGCGCCGGATCATGCGCCGCGCCATGCGCCACGGTCACCTGCTTGGGGCCCGCGAACCGGTCATGCACCGGCTCGTCGGTGCTCTGACCACCGAAATGGGCGAAGCCTATCCAGAGCTTGGCCGTGCGCAGCCTGCCATTGAAGCGGCGCTGGAGCAGGAAGAGGCCCGCTTTCAGCGCACGCTCGGACGCGGTCTCGCCCTGCTGGACGAGGCGACGGGGGACCTCAGTGAGGGCGGCGAGCTTGCCGGGGAAACCGCATTCCGGCTTTACGACACGTTCGGCTTCCCGCTGGATCTGACCGCCGACATCCTTCGCGGACGCGGCATGAATGTTGATCAGGCCGGCTTCGATGCGGCCATGGCCGAACAGAAAAAGGCCGCGCGAGACGCCTGGTCCGGCTCTGGCGACACAGCGTCGGAGGCCGTCTGGTTCCGCGTGCGCGACAAGATCGGCGCGACGAAATTTCTCGGTTATGCCGGCACCCACGACAACGGCACGCTCAAGGCAATCGTGTCGGATGGAGAGATGCGCGACGAGATTGACGCAGGCGACTGCGAACTCGTTTTCGACAGCTCGCCCTTCTATGCCGAAAGCGGCGGGCAGGCCGGTGATCATGGCGAGATCCGCTTCGCCTCTGGTGCCCGTTTTATTGTGCGCGACGTCCAGAAGCGGGCTGGCGACCTGCACGTCCATGTCGGCGAATTGACAGATGGGCCCGTACAGGTCGGCGACAAGGCCGAGCTTATTGCCAGCTTTGAGCGGCGCCAGCGGATCCGTGCCAACCATTCGGCGACGCACCTGCTGCACGCCGCGCTCCGCAATATTCTTGGTCCGCATGTCACCCAGAAAGGCTCGCTCGTCGAAGAAGACCGGCTGCGCTTTGACTTCTCGCATGGCGGCGGCCTCAGCGCGGCTGAGATCGAGACGATTGAGGATGAGGTCAATCAGGTTATCCGCCAGAATGACGAAGCGCGCATTGAGACAATGGCGCCGGACAAGGCTATTGAAGCCGGGGCGCTGGCGCTCTTCGGTGAGAAATATGGCGACGAGGTCCGCGTGCTTTCCATGGGCCAGGCCATCGATGCCGATGAGAAGCTCTATTCGGTTGAACTTTGCGGCGGCACACACGTGTCCCGTACGGGCGATATCGCGGCTTTCGTGATCACATCTGAAGGCGGCGTCTCCGCAGGCATTCGGCGGATCGAAGCGGCGACCGGCGCTGAAGCGCTGTCCTTCCTGAAAGGCCGCGCGCAAGTCGCTCTGGACCTCTCAGATCAGCTGAAAGTCCCCCTCAAGGATGTTGGTCGCAAGGTCGGCAGCCTGATGGAAGACCGCCGAAGTCTTGAGCGTGAGCTTGCCGAGACCAAGCGCAAGCTCGCCATGGGCGGTGGCGGCGGTGAAGCCCCGGCAGGGCCCGAAGAGATTGGCGGCTACAAGCTGATCGCGCGCGTTGCAGACGGCGTCGGCGGCAAGGATCTGCGCGGTCTCGTTGATGAAGCCAAATCGAAGCTCGGCTCAGGCATCGCCGTCTTTGTTGGCGTGAATGAGGGCAAGGCGGGCGTCGCGGTCGGTGTAACCTCTGACCTGACGGACCGAGTGTCCGCGGTTGATCTGGTGCGCGTGGCCGCTGCTGAAGTTGGCGGCAAAGGCGGGGGCGGACGGCCTGACATGGCGCAGGCGGGCGGCCCTGAGGGTGACAAGGCCGACGCTGCCCTGAACGCGGTCAGGAAATTCCTCGCCGGTTAAGCGCTGCGCGCCGCGCGGGTCAGTTTGCTGGAAAGACCGGCTCTTCGTCGCCGGTCTGCCATTGTTTGAACTTTGGCATGATGGCTTTGAAACGCGCGCTTTCCAGATGGGCGCCAAGCCACGCCTGCACATGGGGATAGGGCGCGGCGTCGAACCATGCCCGGTCCGTGTTTGCGAACTGCCGGATGAACGGCATCACCGCCATATCGCCGAGCGAGACGCGTGTGCCGAACAATTGTTCGCGCGAAGTAAGGCGCTCTTCCAGTGTGTCCAGAAAGGCTGACCCGGCCTTGCGATGGTCTTCTGCGACCGCGCCTTCTTCTTCATAGCGATTGGCATATTTGTAGCGATCAAGGTGATGCTTGAAGGGGCCGTCGCAGGCAGCGATGAAATCCAGCATCTCCTGCAGGGAGCCTTCTTCAGGAGAAAGCCAGTCGCCTGGGTCATTGCCGCGCAAAGCGTGCAACATCACGTC
The DNA here is from genome assembly GCF_000376805.1 of Henriciella marina DSM 19595. Classification (NCBI taxonomy): domain Bacteria; kingdom Pseudomonadati; phylum Pseudomonadota; class Alphaproteobacteria; order Hyphomonadales; family Hyphomonadaceae; genus Henriciella; species Henriciella marina. The sequence continues at coordinate 3,197,498 of NZ_AQXT01000002.1, forward strand.
GAGGCTCTCGTCGATAACTTTGCCATCTTCCAGAACGAGGACCGGGACCGTACCCTTTGGTGAAGCTTCCAGCATCTCGGCCGGTTTATCGCGAAGAACCACTTCGCGAAGGCGGCAGGTGAGACCCGCCGACGAAATCGCTAGCCGTGCCCGCATGGCATAGGGGCAACGGCGGAAGGAATAGAGGATGGGAAGCGTCATGACGCCTCTGTTTTGCCAGACTTCTCAGTTCGCCCGATATGCGCCTCGCCGCGCTGCCTTGCGAGCTTCATCTGTTTCTGGCGCTCGGTGAAGCGGGCGCGTTGCTCATCGGTGAGCGTGTCGTGGCAGGCCGGGCAGGCGATGCCTTTTTCGTAGCGCGGATCTTGCCGCTCGGCCTCACTTACCGGGCGCTGGCAGCCATGGCAGAGGTCATAACTGCCAATCTCCAGCCCGTGTCCGACAGAGACCCGCTGGTCGAAGACGAAGCACTCGCCCTGCCATTTACTCTCATCGCGGGGCACCGTTTCGAGATATTTCAGGATGCCGCCCTTGAGGTGGAAAACCTCATCGATGCCTTCCGACTTTACGAAACTCGTCGCCTTCTCGCACCGGATGCCGCCGGTACAGAACATGGCGACTTTCGGCTTGCGGCCTTCAGATTCAAGCTTTTCGCGAAATTCGCGAAACCAGCCCGGAAACTCCCGGAAGGTCGCGGTGTCCGGGTCGACAGCGCCTTCGAACGTGCCGATCTCATATTCATAATCATTGCGGGTATCGATCACGACCGTATCAGGATCGGAGATGAGCGCGTTCCAGTCGCCGGGGTCGACATAGGTGCCGACAAGGTCGTTCGGGTCCGTGCCCGGCACGCCCATGGTGACGATCTCCTGCTTCAGGCGCACTTTCAGCCGCCAGAATGGCATCTTGTCTGCATGGCTTTCCTTATGCTCAAGGTCGCTGCAGCCGGGCAGCGCGCGCAGATGGGCCATAGCCTTGTCGAGCGCTTCGCCCTCTGCCGCGATCGTGCCGTTCAGTCCTTCGGCAGCAACGAGCACGGTGCCGCGCACGCCAAGGTCAGCGAATGCAGACGATATCTCGCCGCGAATCGCATCCGGGTCGGGGAAACGAACGAATTTGTAGAAGGCAGATACGCGAAAGCTCATGACCTGCCCCTTATGCCAGAGCTGGTCATGAGCTTCCAGAACGAGGTTCAGGCAGAGCTGAGCCCCACCTTTCCCTGTTTCTGACTAGTTGCGAACTTCGCGCGACGCTTCGCTAACCGCTTCGCCGGTTGCTTCAACGTCCTGGCCAACACCTTCGACAGTGTTGCAAGCAGCGAGTGTGCCGAGCGTCAGCAGGGCTGCGAGGGAAAGAGCGATCTTTTTCATCTTCGAATTCCTTTTGGATAATCCGGTTAATGGCCGAGCCGGACCTCCCGACAAGACCTGCATAATAAGGTCTTACCGACATCTTTGGTTCCCAAGATAAGGGCGCCTCTGCTAAAGGGAGTGCCATGAAAAGCGCTGTTATTGTCTTTCCCGGATCAAATTGTGACCGCGACGCCGAAATCGCTCTCAAAGAGCTGACCGGTGAGGCGCCGGCCATGGTGTGGCACAAGGATGGGGAGCTGCCTGAAGATGCCGACCTTGTGGTCGTGCCGGGCGGTTTCTCTTATGGCGACTATCTTCGCTGCGGGGCGATGGCGGCCAATTCACCGGTGATCGCGGGGCTGAAGCGCCACGCCGAGCGCGGCGGATATGTCCTTGGCGTCTGCAACGGGTTTCAGGTGCTGACCGAAACGCAGCTTCTGCCGGGCGCACTCTTGCGCAATACCGGGCTCGATTTTGTCTGCCGCCCGCAGAAGCTTCGTATCGAAACCTCCAATTCGGCGTTCACCCGCGCCTATGGCGAGAGCAAAGAGATCGCCATTCCGGTGGCCCATCATGACGGCAATTACGTCGCCGATGAAGAGACGCTGGACCGGCTGGAAGGCGAGGGGCGCGTTGCGTTCCGCTATAATGGCAATCCAAACGGATCGGCGCGCGATATTGCGGGCGTCCTTTCAGAGAATGGCCGCGTGCTTGGCCTGATGCCCCATCCTGAACGGGCGATTGGCGGACACGAAGGCGGCAGCGATGGCCGCGCCCTGTTCGAAAGCCTTCTTTCAGCGATCTAGACTGGCGAAGATCGCCGTTTTCTTCAATACTGCCCTCCTGACTGGGAGGGGAGAAGATGGGCTATATCGAGGAAACCAGCGCAGCTGGTCGCGAAATATTCCCTGATCTGACGCGCGCCTTTGCGTTGATCGGCATTGCGCTTGTGAATGTTGCCGTCTTTTCCCATCCGATGGTGACCGGATACGGCGTGCTGCAGGGCGCTGATCAATGGGCATATTTCGGCGTGAATGCCCTGTTCCTTCTGAAGTCCTACACGCTCTTCTCATTCATGTTCGGTGTCGGGTTTGCCTACCAGATGATGGCGGCCGAGCGCCGCGGTGTCGGGTTCGCCGGGCGATACTGGCGCCGTATTCTGGGCTTGCTGGTTCTCGGCCTGTTTCATGTCGCCTTCGCGTTTCAAGGCGACATTCTTGTCATCTACGCGATCCTTGGCTGTTTTCTTTTCCTCTTTCGCAAGACCAGTCCAAAGGTCCTTATTGTTTGGGGTGTCGGCCTTTACACGCTGCAGGTTCTGGTGGTGCTTGTTGCGTTCAGCCTGATCTGGCTCGGTTCGACGTTCGCGCCGGAACAGATGGCCGCCGAAGCGGGCGCCGGGCGAGAGGTAGCGCAGGCTGCGGGCCGCGCCTTTGGCGAAGGCAATTTTGCCGACACTGTCGTACAGCGCTTTGCAGACTGGTCGATGGTCATCACAGGCGGGCTGTTCATGCAGGGGATCGGCGCGATGGCTTTCTTCGTGTTTGGCCTTGCGAGCGTGCGCTATGAAGTGATTTCCAACCCTGGCAGTCCAATCTGGAAAACCTTCAGGCGTTACTTTCTGCCAGTTGGCCTGGCTGGCAGTGTCTGGGGCGGGTGGCTAATTGCGTCCTCAGATGGCGGCATGATGAGTGTGGAAGCGCTCGGGGGCATGACCATCGTGACCCTGTTCAGTCCTTTCTCGACGGCGGGATATCTTGGCCTCATCGCGAAGTGGGCCGAGACGCCGCGTGGCCGCATAAAGGTCTTTCTCGCGCGCGGCGGCACGGCATCGCTGACTGCCTACATTCTGCAAAGCGTGATCTTCTCGCTGATCTTCAACAATTACGGGCTTGGGCTCTACGATGAAATTGGGGCCCTCGGCACCGTTATCATCGCGCTTCTGGTCGGGGTCGGGTCAATTGCTGCCACCAGTTTGTGGCGGACGGTATTTCCACGTGGCCCACTGGAATACCTTCTTCGCAGCTGGACCTATCTCGGCGCACGTTAGGGCGCGACCCTCAGAGCGAAATGGAAATCGCCCTCAAAGCCGGTGGGCTCCCAGGCTTCGCCGAAACGCTCCATGCCTTCGCCGAATGAGGCGTGCGCCGGATCATAGGAATACCGCCGCTGAACATGATAGCCGGTCTGGCTGAGGTCTTCGCGCAAGAATCTTCCTGACAGAAGCAGCCGCAACCGGCCCGCGCCAGCGGCCCGCGCGATCTTTCTGGCGTTTCTGACAAGGTGACCGATCGCCCGGCTGCGCGGGGCGTCGGGGTGGAGTTCCAGATCGGTAATCTCAAGCTCTGCTGGCTCGAACGCGTTGGGTTTCGTCAGAATGACCTGCATCAGGCCGAGAACACGATTGCCGTCCCGTACGGTGAGAAGGACGCTACGGCCGGGCGCATCGGGATCGGCCATCTGATAGGAATAGAATTCAGCGCTTCTGACCGGGGCGACGGATCTTACCTCGCAGATGGACGCGTTGAAGCTTTCGATGAGGTCCGCATCCGTCTCATTGGCGGGATCAAGCCTGTCCTTTTCGGAGAGGAGGTCGATCGCAATTTGCCTCAGCGGCGCGGTGCGACCGTTGAACCACTCCCGCGAGGATAGAGCGTCGTAGAAACGGTCGGCGCGGGCCAGCCTGGAAAAACAGAGCCCCGCCGCCATGATCAGCGGACGGGCGGGCCAGTCGACCCGGTGACGCCCGGCTTCATTCAGCCATGCGTCCAGACCCAGTTTCTTGTAGAGGCCGGCCGAGCTGGCATTATTGTTCAGTGAGTAGACCGATGCGAGCCCCGGATAAGAAATGGCGCGCTTGGCCAATTGGACTCCGCTGCCGCGGCCTTTCCTGCCTGAGATGAAAGTATGCCCGGTGGCGGCCTTGATGATGGCGCCATTGTAGCAGAAATCACGTGCCTGCAGGCCGATCATGGACACGACCTCGCCGGCCCGCTCGGCGACGAAGCCGGTCGGAATGTCGCCTTGCTGCGGGTTTCCAAACAGCGCCCAGTGCCAGCCCGCCTTGCTGCGATAGGGGAAATCGACCTTTGCAACGAGGTCCATTACCTGAGGCAGGTCGTCTTCCCGGATAGTCCTGATTTCAGTCAAAAACGCGCAGTCTCCCGCCCGGATAATCTTGGGCCAGACCCACATAAGGCATTGAAACTTAAAAATTGGTCGATTCGAACTGTTCTCCGCGAACGGGCGCGGCTAGTCAGTTAGGTGACACCGTATTGAGGGAGTGGCGACATGATTAAACGGGCAAGTGTCCTTGCGATATTGGGACTGGCCGTCGTGGCCTGTGGCGGCGCCGAGGAGACCGCGCCAGCAGCAGAGGCCGCCGATGAGGCTGCCTCTGCGGAGGACACGGCGAATGCCGCCGGTGCAGATGCGCCGACTGACTATAGCGAGCTCAGTAACTGGCTCTGCCATCCCGGCAAGGCTGAAGACGCCTGCGACATCGATCTCGATTACACGGTCGTCAGTGCTGATGGCATGACGGAGCAGCGCGCCTACACGCCAGCAAACGACCCGGCCATCGACTGCTTCTACATCTATCCCACTGTCTCCATGGACGAGACGCCCAATAGTGACCTGACGCCTGGCGACGAGGAACTGCGTGTGGTCGAGAGCCAGTTTGCGCATTTTGGCTCGGCGTGTCGGCTCTATGCGCCGATGTACCGCCAGATGACGATACCGGAGCTTCGCAGCCGCATGATGGGCGGAGAGGTTCGCGCCGACGAGGACATGCGCTGGGCAGACGTTTCAGGCGCCTGGCAGGCCTATGTCGAAACGCAGAATGACGGGCGCGGCGTCGTCATTATCGGTCATTCGCAGGGCGCCCACATGATCGAGGAACTGGTCAGCCGCGAGATTGAAGGGGCGGAGATCGAGGGCCGCGTTCTCAGTGTGATGCCGATCGGCTGGACGGCCTATCCGGACGCATCCTCGGGCGGCATAGGTCCTTTTGCGCCTTGCGAAACACTTGGCCAGACAGGCTGTAGCGTCAGCTATGTATCTTTCCGCGCGACGTCTGCCCCGCCAGAGCGCAGCTGGTTCGGCCAGACGAATGATGAGGGCCGGCGCGCCCTTTGCGTTAATCCGGCAGCTGTCACCGGCAGCGGCGACGCGCTTGATGCGCGTCTGTCTGCTCGCAACTGGGTAACCGGTGAGGCTGCGGGCTTTATGGACGAGGGGAGCATCGAGACGCCGTTTGCATCCGTTCCGGGCCTTCTCACCGGCGCCTGCGTCGAGACCGAAGAACACACCTATCTCGAGGTGACGGTGAACGGTGACCCAACCGATCCGCGTACCGACGATATCGCTGGCGACGTCATGATCGCCGGTCAGGTTCTGTCAGACTGGGGGCTGCACCTGGTCGACATGAATGTCGCGATGGGTGACCTCGTCACGATTGTCGAGGCGCAAGCCAATAGCTGGTCCTCCAGCGAGGAGCTAGCCGAGTAGGTTTTCAGGGCATGTCCGCCCGGTTCAGGCAGTCGCGCTGAGCCGGGCGGCAAGCTCTGCATGACCCTCGACCATTCGGATGATCTGATCTGGGTCTGGCAACAGGCTGTCATTGCCTTCCTCATGCGTACCGCCAAGGACCAGTCCGGTCTTGCGCGGAAACATGTAGAGGACCCCGGTCGAGGTCGGGGCGACATAGGAATAATTGATGTCCGGCTGGGGCAGGAGGTGGCTTAGCTGGCCCTTCACCGGCACCAGCGTGTCATCCCCGAAAAGCGTTGAGGCGCCGAGACCGGTACAGTTCACGATGACACGTTCGTCCAGTGCCAGAATGTCTTCCAGCGAGGCGAAATGCACGCGTTCAGTGCGCGCACCGGCGAGCTGCGCGTCTTTCAGAATGGCATCGAGGTAATAGTCGGGGTCGATGATCATCGCCTTGAACCGCTCCTCATAGGCATAGCCGAAGAGGGTGTTCTCGCGGGATATGCGAAGATCGGGATAGATATCGTCGCCGCCGGGAAGCTCATGGCGCTCCGCTGGAACGCGTCGCCCGAGCTGGTGATGATCAGTCCAGTAGACCCCGTAACCCGGCCGGTTCACATAAGGCAGGAAGCCGTAATAGGCGAGACGGATGAGCTTGCGGTTCATGGCCAGCCAATCCTGGCTGACAGCCGAACGGTCGAAATAGCCGGTCGGCATCCAGAGGACGCCAGCGACGTTTGACGTCGTGTGCGGCGGGAGCTGTTCGGCATACATGGTGACGTTGTGCCCGCGCCGCGCCAGAATCAGCGCCGCCGTCAGCCCCTGCACCCCGCAGCCAAGCACCGCAATATCGCGCGCCCCTGTCGCGGTCGCCTCATCGGCAGCGACAGAGGCCGTGCCCCAGGACATGGTCACGCCGCAGCCGCCATGACCGTAATTGTGGATCACGGTTTTCTCGCCGATTGTTTCCGCCTCGAGCCGGTAACCGATTGGGCGGTATGGCCTGAGGCCAACTACGGTCCGGGTCACGCGCGACAGCGACGACTGGACGGGCGTATAGTGAGCGTAGGGCGCCGTTGCTTCGGGCTGGAGAATCTCCGCAGCCGGGTGGGTCGCGCAGGCGCCCAGCGTGGCAAGACCGAGGCTGCTCACAAAGTCGCGTCGCCGCATAGAAACCCTCGTCTTTCGCTTTCGCCCCGTCGGCGCGACACTGCCCTCAGCATTGATAGAGGGCAAGTCCGGTAAGGAGGGAATCTGGCACCTGATCTAGCTGCATCGTCACGGCATCGGAACCGAGACCGCCATGCCCGGTTCATCAATCAGTAATGCAGTCGAAGAAGGAAATGAGATGTCCAAGGGAAATGGATACAATGAAGGCGACAAGGTCGAATGGGACTGGGGCAACGGCACCGGGTCCGGCACGATCAAACAGGTCTACACCCAGAAGCGGACGGTCACGATCAAAGGCAGCGAAATCACGCGCGACGCCAGCGAGGACGAGCCAGCCTATCTGATTGAGCAGGACGCTTCAGAAGTGTTCAAAAGCCATTCGGAAGTCCGCAAAGCCTGATGATCAGCCTCTAACGGCTCATCTCGCTTCCATACAAAAAGGCCGACGCGATTGATTGCGCCGGCCTTTTGTTTTCGTTCAAGCAGAGCAGAGACTATTCTTCGGTCTCGTCCTCTGCTTCACCTTCAGTCTCTTCTTCCTCTTCTGCGACTGGCTCTGGGCGGCAATCATTGACGAGGGTCTTCATCGCGTCATCAGCTGGGACGACAATCTCATCATTGCCCGACCGAACCCGGATGACGTCATTCGCGTTGACCAGCGTCGCAACGCCATTGGTTGCAGGATCAACGGAGCCGCCAATCATCGGGGTGTCCGTCTCAAGCGCGACGGCGTCTATGCTGACATTGCCAGCAGACGTCAGGAAATCGATCGTATCGCCGCCCTGGTTTTCACTGATGGCGCGCTGGATGACGAGCGAGTTGCCGTCGCCATCAATCGATTCAGAGCGGCAAATCAGGGTCAGAAGCGTTTCACCTTCAGGACCGAAGCTGACGGATGGGTCGCCTCTGTCGGTAGCTGTTGTCCAGCTGCCTTCCATGGCCTCCGGCATTTCACGGGACGTGCCGCTGCTCTCTTCAGCTGCGGCGGCCGCCTCTTCCATGGTCGGGCCGGGTGCCGGCATCGTGCCATCGGCGCCGCCATAACCGCCATCATTGCCACAGGCAGCAAGCGCCGCGGGAAGAAGTGCTAACAGGATCAGTCTCATAGAAGGTATCCTTTCGTTTCGTATCCAAGAACCACGGCATCAACGCAGAGACCACCTCGCAGGTTTCGACCAAAACAAAATTGATGCTCTGCGTGCGGTGCTGATACCACTTCTTGCAGGCGCCCAACTGGATTGCGGCCTGCAAATCGCGCAAGAGTGCATTGTCCCGGAGCTGCGCGCCAAGTATCGAGCATTTCAAAGTTACCAATCAGGATCGAGCAAGCCAAATTGACCGACACTTCTGACCTCTCGAACCGGATCGTTGACGCCATGCAGGCGCAGCAATCCGAAACCGATGCAGCCGGCCACGGCATCAATGCCGAGGAGTGGGACCGGCTGGTGACCCGCCTGGGGCGAAACCCGAACCTTGTCGAGCTCGGCATCTATTCGGTGATGTGGTCAGAGCACTGCTCCTACAAATCCTCACGCCGTCATCTCTCGAAATTTCCGACCAAGAATGACCGGGTCATCCAGGGGCCGGGCGAGAATGCGGGCGTTATCGATATTGGCGACGGTCAGGCGGCCATCTTCAAGATGGAGTCGCATAACCATCCCTCCTACATCGAGCCCTATCAAGGCGCGGCGACCGGTGTTGGCGGCATCCTTCGCGATGTCTTCACAATGGGCGCACGGCCGATTGCGCTGGTCAATGCGCTTCGTTTTGGGTCTCCGGACCACCCAAAGACGCGCAGCCTTGTGGCTGGCGTCGTTGCGGGCATTGGCGGCTATGGCAACTGCGTCGGTGTGCCGACCGTCGCGGGTGAGACCCAGTTCGACGAAGGTTACAATGGTAACATCCTCGTCAATGCGATGGCGGTCGGCCTCGCAGATCAGGACAAGATTTTCTATGCGCGCGGCGCGACCCCCGGCAACCAGATATTCTATGTCGGCTCGAAGACCGGCCGCGACGGCATTCATGGCGCGACCATGGCCTCGGCGGAATTCTCGGAAGGCGACGAGGAAAAGCGCCCCACGGTTCAGGTTGGCGACCCGTTCACCGAAAAGCTGCTGATCGAGGCCTGCCTTGAGCTGATGGCGACGGATGCAATTCAGGCGATTCAGGATATGGGCGCGGCGGGACTCACCTCGTCCTCGGTTGAGATGGCGGCGTCAGGCGGCGAGAATGGCGAGGGCATCGGCATCGAGATGGACCTCGACAAGGTGCCCCAGCGCGAAACCGGCATGACGGCTTATGAGATCATGCTGTCGGAGAGCCAGGAGCGGATGCTCATGGTCCTCCAGCCCGGCAAGGAAGACCTCGCCAAGGCGATCTTCGAAAAGTACGACCTCGACGCCGAAGTGATCGGCATGACGACCGATACAGGCCGCATGGTGCTCAAACAGTTCGGGCAGACGGTGTGCGATATTCCTGTCGCGCCGCTAGCCGAAGACGCGCCGAACTATGACCGGCCATGGGTTGAGCCAAAGGTTCGCGCGCCACTCGATATGTCCAAATACCCTGAGCCAGAGGATTATGGCGAGGTGTTGCTGAAGCTCATGTCCTCACCCGACATGGCCTCCAAGCGCTGGATCTGGGAACAGTATGACCGCCATGTCATGGGCGACACGATCGACAGCTCACAGTCCATGGGCGACGCGGCCATCGTGCGTATCCACGGCACGAACAAGGCGCTGGCGATCTGCTCGGACTGCAACCCGCATTATGTTGCCGCAGACCCTTATGAGGGTGGCAAGGCGGTCGTCGCCGAAGCCTATCGCAACCTCTCTAGCGTGGGCGCGACGCCCATCGCGATCACCGACAATCTCAATTTCGGCAATCCGGAAAAGCCCGCCACGATGGGCTATATCGTCAAGGCCATCGAAGGCATGGCGGAAGCCTGCCGCGCGCTCGATTTCCCGGTCGTGTCCGGCAATGTGTCGCTTTACAATGAGACAGACGGCGTCGCCATTCCGCCAACCCCGGTCGTCGGCGGCGTGGGCCTGATCGAAGATGTGTCTAAGATTGCGACGCTGAAAGGCGCGCAGCCGGGCGATGCGATCATCCTCATCGGTGATTTCGAGAACTGCTCAATGGGCGCGTCCCTCTATGCGCGTGAGTGGCTGGGCCTCAAGGGCGAAGCGCTCGGCCCGTCTCCGCGTGTGGATCTCGCGGACGAAATCGACAATGCTGCGCTGGTTCGAAAGCTCATCCATGACGGGCTCGTCAATGCCGTTCACGATGTGAGTGACGGCGGTATCGCCTGCGCCCTCTCGGAAATCGCGCTTGCTGCCAATGCTGGCGTGAGCATCGATATCGGCGAACGTTTCGGCAAACTTTCGGCGCTCTCATTCCTGTTTGGAGAAGGAACGGCACGCTATGTCGTCGCCGCAAAGGGTGGTGAAGAGGCAGTCTTTGACCTGATCGAGGCCGAGGGCGACAAGGTGAAATGCCTCTATCTCGGCTATGTCGAAGAGGTGGGCGAACCGGAAATCAGCTTTGTTCATGACGCACAGAGCGGCGATGCGACAAGTCTTTCGCTCGACACCCTTCGCGAGGCCCATGAAGGCTGGCTGCCGCGCTACATGAAGGGCGAGGGCTGACCGTCGGTTAGTTTTCGCGTGATTGCACGTAGGCTCGGCTGACGCGTGGCGCGGAGCCGTGACTTCGAGCATCAGATCATAGGCTGGAGATGGGTCCCGGATATTTGCTTTCGCAAATTCCGGGATGACGCATCAAGTTGCCGTGCGTGAGTGGCTCAGCCCGGGACGAGGAAGTCCCGTTTGCCGAGCGCGACACCCTGATGACGCAGCAGGCCATAGGCGGTGGCGGCGTGGAAATGCAGATTTGGCAGGATGAAGCGGGAAAGGTAGTCCCGGCCTTCCATCGCCATTGTGTTGTCACCCATCGGGATCTGCAGAACTTCGCGCTCATTCGCGTCGATGGCGGCGCTGTCCGTACCGTCGACAAACGCGATTGCTGATTTGCAGCGTGCGATGAGCTCATCGAACGTGGTCTCTGTGTCTGGAAAGCTCGGAAGCTCCGCGCCGGAAAGGCGGGCGGCGCCCCGTGCGGCGCCGTCGCAGGCGATCTGTACCTGGCGGGTCAGCGGATGCATGTCCGGATAGAGCCGCGCGGCGAGCAGGACAGACCCATCGACCTTCATGGCCTCTGCATGTGCCTTGCCCTTGGCGAGGCAGCTCGCCAATGCGCCGAGCGTCTGGGTGACGGATGATTTGAGTATGCTGGAAACCGTGTCGCTCATGGAAATTCCTCCCTTGGAAGGCGCAGATGTGAGGCCGATGTTTCGCCTCTACAAGATGGACCAAACGAATTGTGCCCATTGACCTTTGCCACGGCTGGCGCTTCGGTACGGCCATCATGGAGGTCCCCCGATGAAAACAAGTCTTCTTTCTACCAGCGTGATCGCGCTTGGCACGGCGCTGCTTGTGTCCTGCACCAATAATTCTGGCGAACCACCGGCCGCCGAAGTGCCGACCCCGCCAATGGCGGAAGACACGGCCGACGTCGCTGAAGCGCGCGCCTTCCTTGATCGCGCCGACGCCGAACTTGGCGCGATGTCCAAGGAAATCAGCCCGGTCTTCTGGGAGCAGGCGACCAACATCACCGATGAGACCAACGCCGCAGCCGCAGAGGCCGGCGCCCGCGCGACAAAGATGGCTGTCTCGCTGGCAAACGAGTCCAAACAGTTCAAGGATGTCGACCTGCCGCCAGATCTTGCCCGCAAGATGCAGCGCCTGCAGTCCGGCGTGACGATCCCGGCGCCGTCGACCGAAGGCGCGGCTGAAGAGCTGTCGCAGATCACCACCGGTCTTGAGGCGACCTATGGGACGGGCACGTTTACCTATAAGGGCGAGACGCTGAACCTCGATCAGCTTTCCACCATCATCGAGACGAGCCGCGATCCGGAAGAGCTGAAAGCCGTCTGGGAAGGTTGGCGCACAGTCTCTCCGCCGATGAAGGATGATTATGCCCGCATGGTGGATATCGCCAATGAAGGCGCACGCGAGCTTGGCTACGACAATCTGAAGACGATGTGGCTGTCTAATTACGACATGCCACCGGAAGAAATGGCGGCAGAGGTCGAGCGGCTCTGGGGCCAGGTCGAGCCGCTTTACGAAGAGCTGCACTGCTATGTGCGCGCAGAACTCAACGCCGAATATGGCGATGAAGTCCAGCCGGGCACCGGTCCGATCCGGGCAGATCTGCTTGGCAATATGTGGTCGCAGGGCTGGTCGAGCATCTATCCAGTCGTCGCGTCAGAAGACCTGCCGGGGCAGGGCTATGACCTGACAGAAGAACTAGTTGAAGCCGATTATGATCCGATCAAGATGGTTGAAACGGGCGAGGCGTTCTTCACCTCGCTTGGGCTGGCCCCGCTGCCGGAGACATTCTGGGAACGGTCAATGATCGTGCGCCCGCCTGCGCCGCGCGAAGTGGTCTGCCACGCCTCGGCCTGGGACCTCGATGACGAGGAAGACGTGCGCATCAAGATGTGTACCGAGGTCAATGCGGAAGACTTCTACACCGTGCACCATGAGCTTGGTCACAACTTCTATCAGCGCGCCTACAAGGATCAGGACTATCTCTACAAGTCCGGTGCCCATGACGGCTTCCACGAAGCGATTGGCGACTTTATCGGCCTGTCGATCACGCCGGTCTATCTTGAGAAAATCGGCTTGATCACCGAGGACCAGATCCCCGGTGCCGACGCCGATACAGCGCTTCTGATGAACACAGCGCTCGACAAGATCGCCTTCCTGCCATTCGCGCTGACGGTCGATAGCTGGCGCTGGGATGTGCTGGACGGCACGACGGCGCCAGAAGACTACAACTCGTCCTGGTGGGAAAAGCGCACCAGGTATCAGGGCATCGTTCCGCCGGGCCCGCGTCCGGCAGACGCCTTCGACCCGGGGGCGAAGTATCACATCCCCGGCAACACGCCGTATCTTCGCTATTTCCTGAGCTACATCATGCAGTTCCAGTTCCACGAAGCGGCCTGTGAGCAGGCTGGCTGGGATGGCCCGCTGCATCGCTGCTCGATCTACGGGAATGAAGAGGTTGGCGCGCGCTTCAATGCGATGATGGAAATGGGGGCCTCCGAGCCTTGGCCAGACGTGCTGGAGACCTTCACCGGCACGCGCGAAATGGATGGCTCTGCGATCATCGAGTATTTCGATCCGCTGATCGGCTATCTCGAAGAGCAGAATGAAGGCCGCCGCTGCGGCTGGGAATAGGCCCCAATTAAGCCAGACAGATAAAAGCCCCGGGCGAGAGATCGTCCGGGGCTTTTTTATTCAGGTTCAGCTGAGTTCAGCCGGCCTCCTGGGCCACCCAGTCATCGGCCGCCTCTGCGACCAGAATGATCGTGTCGATCGCGCGGGCAAAGGTCTCCGGGGCGACCTTGTCAAACGTGTCGGTGACCCTGTGATAGTCGGCATGGTCTTCGACGCCGAGATAGATGATCGGAAGACCGGCGCGCAGGAAGGGTGCATGGTCCGACAGGGCCGACCAGTCCTGCTCTCCCCATTCCGGGCTGTCATGCCCGCGTTTGAGGGTGAGAGGCGTAGACGTTGCGACCCTGTCAATCAGCGGCACAAGATCTGGAAAATGGTGTGTGCCAACCGCGAATATTTCTCCTTTGTCAGCGCGCGAAACCATGTCGAGATTGAGATTGAAGGCGACCCGGTCTTCGATGGATGGCGGCAGGTCGCGGACGAAGGCTGCCGATCCGGCAATCCCCATTTCCTCTGCATCGAAGAAGGCGAAAACGATCGTGTTTTCCGGCGGGTTCTTCTGAAACCAGGCAATGGTTTCCAGAAGGGCCGAGACGCCGGACGCATTATCGTCGGCACCGTTATAAAGGCCGTCCTCGCCTATGCCGAGATGGTCGAAATGGGCGGACATGACGATGACGGGCGCGTCCGGGCCTGCCTCGATAACGGCGAGCACGTTGGTGCCGCTGACGCTATCTTTTGCATCAGAGAAGCTGGCCGTATCAAACGGGGCGTCATAGGTGCCCGCGCTGAGCGATGGGACGCCAAGTCCCTCAAGCTGGGTGGTGATCCACTCGCGCGCCTTCAGATTGCCAGGTTCGCCGGTGCGCCGGCCCTCAAATGCGTCTGACGACAGTGTCTCAAGCGAGGAGAGCGCCCGGTCTGCATCATGAAATTCGGGGGTATACTCGCGGTCCGCAACGGTCGCTGCCACGTTGGTGTCATGCTCGGCCGGACTGGAACAGGCGGCCAGAAACAGTCCGGCGGCAACAATACATCTGATCATTCGTGGGAAATCTCCATGGGACAACGCCTTGACCATACGGCCATTGGCCGCCATGTGCGAGCGTCAAAGGAGACTGCCATGGCGATGGACCGCGCGACACTCGAGACCTATTTGAACGACGCTTTTCCGGAAGCTGAAATCATCCTGACCGATCTCGCTGGCGACGATAATCACTGGCAGGCCGAAATCGTTTCGCCGCAGTTCAAGGGCGTGCCGCGCGTGCGCCAGCATCAGATGGTCTATGCGGCCCTTAAAGGGACGATGGGCGGAGAGCTTCACGCTCTGGCCCTGAAGACGCGCGCGCCGGACTAGTCTTCGTCGTCGTCATCCATACGGCCGATGGGGCCGCCTAGCGGGTCGGGATATTCTGGATACCCTTCCGGCCAGCTATCGTCGTCATCGTCATCATCATCAGAGCTGCTGCGCTCTTCGCTTTCGTCCCGCTGGATGGGTTCAACGCGGGCATTCTCTGGCAGGCCATCAATAAACCCGGCCGTGGCATCAAAATCGCCCGGAAAGCCGCCCATATTCTGAACCGAATAAGCCGTCCCGTTTCTTTCGAGCGGACTTGGAAGTGACGGCAGACGGCTAGGCCGGGGAAGTGGTGGGCGCGTGTCGACGGATGTCGAAGCTGCTGGGGTGGTCCTCGTCGCCGAGCTGCCTGTTGGTCTTGCTGCCGCGGACGGTGATGCGGAAGTTTGCGTCACGGTCGGGGTCGCCGCTCGGACTGTGGTCTGCGCCTCAGTTGTGGGCTGCGGCGCCGGCGTAACTGTGCGGCGCGTTACATAACGCGAAGGGTCATTTTCAGGGCGCGCGATTGACGCGGGCGGAGTTGCGGCGGGCATGGTGCGTGCAGGCTGGCGCTGAACAGGGCGGGTCTCGACCTGACGTGTGACGGTTCTTGCTGGCGCGGTCTGGACAGGTCGCGGACGCTGCTCGACAGTCGCCGTGGTGCTGGCCGAGCGCGCCGCAACAGTGTTGGCGAGCTGCGTTCTGGTGCTCGCCGGCTGGCTGGTCCGGCGCGTCGCCGTTTGACGGACAGGCGCCTGCGGTGTCGGAAGCATGTGGCTGGTCGCCGCGCCGGAAGGCGCTGGTGGCATCGACGCGGTCGCCCGGCTGCTTGTGGTGGTCATTCCGCCGGCGAGGACATCGCTGCCCGCTGGGCGCGATCGTACGGTTGTTCGGCGCGGCGCTGATCTTGTTGCAACGCTTGTTGTCTGAGGGGGCGCCATGTCACCGCTGAGGCCCGACATATACCCCGGTCTTGGCTGCCTCTGCCCGACTGAGCTTTTGAGTTCGCACCGCGGCCCGACCCGGAAGGTTGGGGGCGTCATCGACCAGGCGACGCAGCGTTGATCTTCGGCGCACGCGGCCGCGCAGGCCTGCAGGCCGTTGGCGCGTTCAGACTGGTAGGTCTGGCCAATGCGATAGCTGTCGGCTTCCACCGCCTCATCGGCCAGCGCGAGCGCGGGCAAGCCTGCAGCCATTACAGAAAGGCCGAGCAGACGGCCCCAGCGGGCGGTGATGGTGCGGGTCGTGATCTTCATAGTCTGAAGACTATGCGCGAGGGATTAAGAGGTCGTTAGGCCTGGCCCGTCTTCTCAAGCTTTTCTTTCAGGGCTTCGATCTCCAACCAGTCCATTTCTGCCTGCTCCAGTTCATCGCGGGCGGCGGCAAGCCGGTCGCTCAGTTTCTGGAAACGGGCTGGATCCTTGTTGAAGAGATCAGCATCCGACAGGTCTTCTTCCAGGCGCTCAATCTCAGCGCCAAGCTTCGGCATGGCTTGCTCGACCTCTTTCAGGCGGTGCTTGTCCTTGAAAGAGAGCTTCGCCTCGCGCTTCGGAGGCTCGCTTGTCTTGCTGCCAGATTTCTTCGAAGCTTTGTCAGAGGGCTTTGCCGCGACACGCGTGGTCAGCGATGGCACCTGACGGGCGGCGTCGCTCCAGCCGCCGGACGTCTCAACCCATTTACCGGCTCCCATAGGCACAAGGCAGCTAGTCACGATGGCATCGAGGAAGGCCCGGTCGTGGCTGACGAGGATCAGCGTGCCATCATAATCACTCAGCATCTCTTCCAGGAGGTCTAGCGTCTGCATGTCGAGATCGTTGGTCGGCTCATCCAGCACAAGCACGTCGGCGGGTTTGGCGAGCGAGATGGCCAGTGTCAGCCGGTTGCGTTCGCCGCCGGACAGGGCCGAGACGGGCTGGCGCAGCTGCGCTGGTGAGAACAGGAAGTCCTTGGCGTAACCGGCAACGTGTTTGGGGTGGCCCTGCACCATGATGGAGTCGCCCCCGGACGGGGTCAGCGCTTCCCAGAGAGTATCGGTGGGATTGAGGGTCTCTCGTGTCTGGTCGAGATAGGTAACGGTAAGCGTCTGGCCGATTTTTACCGACCCCTTGTCGGGCTCCAGCTCGCCCAGAAGAATTTTCAGCAGGGTCGTCTTGCCCACGCCATTGGGGCCGACAATGCCGATCCGGTCTCCCTTCAGGATGCGCAAGGAAAGATCATCGGCGATGATCGTGTCGCCGAACTGCTTTGATATGCCGAAAGCTTCGAGTACCTTGCGGCTCTGGCTGTCGCCGCTCTCCGCGCTCAACCCGGCTGTGGAGCGGGCTTCGTTCAGATTGGCGCGTTGCGTGGCGTGTTTGGCGCGGAGATCATGGAGGCGGCTGAGCCGGCCCATATTGCGCTTGCGGCGGGCGGTCACGCCGCGCGCGAGCCAGTGCTGCTCTTCCTTGAGGTGGGTCTTCAGGCGGCTGAGTTCTTTTTCTTCTTCGGCTTCGATGGCCCCGGCCCATTCATCGAAATAGGCATATCCCTTTGGCGACTTCCAGACCTTGCCCTGGCGCAGCCAGAGCGTCGTGGTCGAGACGTTCTCCAGGAAACGGCGATCGTGGCTGACCAGCAGGACGGCGCCGGAGAAAGATTTGAGCCGCGTTTCCAGCGTCTCGATCATCGGCACGTCCAGATGGTTGGTCGGCTCATCGAGCAGCAGGATGTCGGGATCCTGCGCGAAGGCGCGGGCAAGCGCGGCGCGGCGGATCTGGCCACCAGAAAGGGTCGCAGGGTCGGCGGCAGGGTCGATGCCAAAGAGGCCGAGTTCCGCCTCAGCCATCCAGATCGCTTCCAGCCCGTCGGCGGTATAGTCGAGCACGGTCTTGAAGGCGGAAAGGTCCGGCTCCTGTTCAACGGTGGCCGCTTCCACGCCTGGCTGGCGCCAGAGATCGCCTGCGTCCGGCACGTGCTGGCCGGTCACCAGCTTCATGAGCGTTGACTTGCCAGCGCCGTTTCGGCCGACAAGCGCAGCGCGTTCGCCGCGTGCGAGAGTGAAGGATACACCGGTAAAGATCGGTGTGCCGCCAAAGGTCAGCTCGACATCAGCGAGGCGAAGAATAGGAAGATCAGCCATGGCGGCGAGAGGTGCGGCCCAGCAGGGGCAGTCGTCAAGATATGTTGATCAGGACTTCAGCTTGTAGCCGGTTCTGAAGAGCCACCATACCCAGAAAACGGCAACAAAAGTGAACCCGGCAGAGACGGCCGCGCCTGTTGCCAGCGATGTGTTCGACACGCCGATAAAGCCAGCCCGGAAGCCGTCGATCAGATAGAAGATCGGGTCGAAATGTGCCGCCGTCTGAAACGGCTCCACAAGAACCTTGATGTCGTAGAACGTGCCTGAAAGGAAGGTGAGGGGGACGATCACGAAATTGGTGATGGCGGCAAGGTGGTCGAACTTTTCGGCCCATATCCCTGCAATGGCACCGAGCGCGGCAAGGAAGATCGTGGCCATCAGGCTGAACCAGATCAGCGGCCAGACCATTGCGATATTGAGGCTGGCAAGTCCTGAGAAATGGATGGCAAGTCCGCCGACGATGCCAACCATGAGTCCGCGTGTGACGGCACCAAAGATGAAGCCGAGCGTCAGCTCAAGCGGCGACAGAGGCGGCATCAGGAAGTCGACCTGACTGCCCTGGACCTTCGCAATCGTCAGGGAGGACGAGGTGTTCTGGAAGGCGTTCTGCAGCATCGACATGATGATCAGGCCGGGCGCCAGAAAGGAATTATAGTCGAGGCCGGAAAAGTCGCCGGTCAGCTCCCCCCGGTTGCCGAAGGCGAGCTTGAAGACGGTCATGAACAAGAGCGTCGTGATAACTGGCGCAAACAGGGTCTGCATCCAGACCTTCAGGAAGCGTCCAACCTCACGCTGGTAAAGGGTCGAGAGACCGATCCAGTTGATCGCGCCATAATTGCGCGGCGGGGCGGGAAGCGGGCGGGCGGCTGCAGAAATCTCATCGCTCATGGGGGCTATTTAGGGGCTAGGGGACGCAATGACGATAGCTAAAAGTCGCTTGCGCAAGGATTTATCCCAGATATCCACAGGCTCCTACTATATATAGAAAGGTTGTGGAGAACCCGCATCATCATATTGTGTTTCGTTTCGCCTTGGATACGATATATAGGTGTTCAGCACGGCGGCGAAATTCCGTCGTCACTATATCTAGGGTCGCATAAAGCCAGGAGGCCATCCAATGTCTTGGACCGAAGATCGCGTCGATGTTCTGAAGAAACTGTGGGCTGAAGGTCATTCAGCCAGCCAGATCGCAAAGCAACTGGGTGGCGTGACCCGTAATGCCGTGATCGGGAAAGTCCATCGGCTTGGCCTGTCTGGCCGCGCAACGCCGTCACGGCCTGTGAAGCGCCCACCGCGCCTGGCGAGACCGAAGCCGCAGGTGCAGGCAGATGGAGCGTTGCAGGTTCAGGCCTCAGCATCACCGGAAGATACGCAGATTCGCCGTTCGGCTCAGCAGGCGATTCAGTCTGTTCTGGCCCCGGCGCCGGTTGCAGATGGTGAAGCAGCAACCATTCTCACGCTCCGCGACTCCATGTGCAAATGGCCAATCGGTGATCCGGCGGATCCTCAATTTGCCTTCTGCGGTCGCAAGTCGGACTGCGGTCCGTACTGCACCGAGCACGCAAAAGTGGCGTTCCAGCCGCAGCGCAAGCGCGAACGCAAGTCCAGCGACGAGCAGCAGGCGCGCAAGATCGCGGGCTAGGCTCCAGGCGACCAGAAAAAAGAAAGCCGGGTCTCCATCGATGAGGCCCGGCTTTTTTCTTGTCGATGTGCAGGCAAGGAAGTTGGAGGAGAGGCCTAGGCCGCTTCGGTTTCAACGCTTTCACCGAGGTCTTGCGGCTCATCGACCTCGAACCGGTCAGCTTCCCGGGACATCCAGTTTGCGACTTTCGCCTCCGTTACGCCGAGCTGGCGGAGGATATCGGCGGCCATCTCGATGCCTTTGGGTTCTCCCATGGCGAGCCATGCGCGCATGCCGAGATTGGCAAAGCGGCGCCGGTCTGCCTCATTATCGACGGAGACAAAGCGTGGCGTGTCTGGAAACTCGCGCTGCGCGGCGGGTGTCAGGTCACGGGAAACTTCGTAGCGAGGGGCCCCGATAACCACGGCGCGCGGATTGCGCCCGGCGACCGCTTCGACAAGTCGTAAGTTGGCGGCGTTCCCGAACGACACCTTGTAACCGTCAGCAATGGCCGACACGAAACGCTCAGGCTCTGCGTCGAGACAGACATGCGGGATACTGTGATCGGCCAGCGCATCGGCGGCGAGACGGCCTTCGCGCGTCATGCCGAAAATGATCACAGGTCTGTCCGGACCGATCGGCGTCGTCTCGTTCACAGAACGGGTCTGCCCCTTGAACATGTTTGCGACCTTGCGGGAGAGCTTCATGCCGCCTGCCGCCCAGAAGGGCGCAATCGCCAGCGACAGGGCGATGGAGGCAACTGCGATCGTGTCGAGGACAGGGGGCACCGCATTGGTTGCGACCACAAGGATCGACAGGACAACCAGCGTAAATTCGGAGCCTTGGGCCAGCAGGAAAGAGAGCTGGATGCTACCGGGATTGCTCCATTGGTTAAGCCTGGCCGCAGCAAAGCCCGTCAGTGTTTTCACGACCAGAATGGCGACGGTCACTCCAAGGACAACGGGCCAGCGATTGATCAGCACGCCAAGATCTACCGACAGGCCGACCGACATGAAAAAGAAGGAGAGGAGCAGGCCGCGGAATGGCCCCGTCTCCATCTGAACCTGGTGGCGGAAGGCCGTCCCGGACACGGCAAGACCCGCAAGGAAGGCGCCAAGGGTCAGTGACAGACCAAGATAGGCGGTGGCCGATGCTGCGCCGAGCACAAGCAGAAGGGTGACGGCTGTGAACGCTTCCTGGTTACGGGTCTGGGCAAGACCGCGCAGGACCGGCCCCATAAGGTAATGACCGGCCGCGAACGCGACCCCGAACGCAAGCAGCGCAAGGCCCGCAGCTTTTGCCATCGTCATGGCGAGCTGCACGCCGTCGCCGTCTCCTCCGAGAGAGTTGGCAAAGATCAGAAGGAAGATCGCGATTATGTCCTGGAAGATCAGGACATGCGTGGCCGACCGGCCAAGCGGGCACGAGCCAAGGCCGCGCTCCACTATGACGCGCGAGACAACCGCCGTCGAGGAGAGGCCAAACGATATGCCAAGCGCAAGTGCGATGGGCCAGTCCAGACCGAACATCGTCAGGGCGATGGTGAAGGGAATACTGGTCAGGACAAGGTGCGCGGGCGCGAGCCCCATCAGGTCACGCTGGCTTTCGCGCAGCTCCCGCAGCGAAACGTGCAGGCCGATATCAAAAAGGAGGAAAACAACGCCAAGCTCTGCGAGCAGATGCGTTGTCGAGCTTTCCTCGATCAGTCCGAAGACGTGCGGGCCGATCAGAATGCCGACAGCCAGATACCCGACAATGGGAGAGAGTTTGAGGGCTTTGGAGGCAAGTGCCGCTGCGCCACCGGCCGCCAGAAGCGTCATGGCCGGGATAAGTGCATCGACTGGTGCTGTTGCGGCATCCGCCATGGCCGTCCTCCTTGCGGTCTATATTGGCTTGTTATGCGCCGAAAGAAAGGCCGCCGCTTCGATTGGAAGCGGCGGCCCTGGTCTTGCCGGCGATTAAACCGGTAGAGACGTCGTTCTTGCGCTTAGAGCGACCGGCTGACTGAGACGACGAAATACTCGTCGAATGCATCATCATCCGTGCCGATGAAGCGGAAGTCGAGATCGAACCCTTCAAGCGAGGTGGTCAGACCAAGCGAGTAGTCGGTGTAGTCGCCGCCAGCGTCGACAAAGTCGGAATAGCCGACCGTCGCATCGACAGAGAACATCTCGCTGAGCGGAATGCCAATGCTTGCAGCGTAGTAGAAGGCGTCACCGATTTCGAGATAGAACTCTGGCGAGTAGGCAACGGACGCGCCGACTTCCACCGTATCGCCGAGGGTCGTGCTTGCGCCGGCATAGGCCTCGAAGAAGTTCTGCTCTGGATTGTCCGGCGCATCCGGATACCAGTAATAGATGACACCAAGATCGAGGTCGAAGGCACCAACGGTCGGTGTCCAGCCTGCGTAGAGGTCGATCTCAGTTGACGTGCCGTCGCCGAAGTCGACGCCAGACGCCCAGGTGCCAACGTAGAAGCTGTCGCTCGCCCAGTCGAAGCCGCCCTGAACCATCGGGGCTTCATCGGTTTGGGTGATCCCACGGAAAACGTAGTTGGACGTGAGCGTAACGTTGCCGCTCCATTCCCCCTCATCCTGCGCGAGAGCAGGCGTGGCCATAGTCGCAGCTGCAGCGGCCGCAACGGCCAGACGTGTGAATGATTTGAACATGAATTCTACCTCCTTTGCATCCTCATCACGAGGAGCAAACTGACCGCCTGCACGTCTGGCAGCCATGATGAAGCAGATGTGACCGTAGAATTTTGCGCTGCAGCACGAAAAAGAGGCAGAAGACGCAAAAATCGCCTGCCAAAAGTGCGGGTTTGGTTCTTTATCTCGCGGTGAGCGGTGCGAAACCGAGGTGTGTGCCGGCATCGACAAGCAGCGTTTCGCCGGTGACGTGGCGTGAAGCGTCTGTCAGGAAAAACATGGCAGAATCAGCGATATCGTCTGGTCCGCTGGCCGCATTGAGCGGCGTCGAGCGCGCGACGCTGGCTTCCAGACGGTCATACTGATCGCCGTCCATCTCATTCTTGAACCAGCGCGTGCCGATGAACCCCGGGCAGACAGCGTTCACACGGATCGCCGGCGCAAGTGCGCGGGCGAGCGACAGTGTCATCGTGTTGAGTGCGCCCTTGGTCGCTGCGTAGGCAATTGATGAGCCGATGCCCGTGACCCCCGCGATAGATGAAATATTGAGAACGGTTGAGGCGCGGCCTGTCTGTTCGTGGGCGTTGACCATCAAACCTTTGCAGGCCTGCATCACGAGGAAGGGGCCGGCCACGTTCACGGCATAGGTATCGAGAAAGTCGGCGCGGCTCAGTGCATCAAGATCGGCATGGTCGCGCGCATGGCGGGTAATACCAGCATTATTGACCAGTATATCCAGCCGGCCCCAGGCATTCGCGGCATCGGCAAGTTTGCGCGCGCCCTCTTCGGTCGACACATCAGCAGCGACCAGCTGGGCCTGCGCGCCGGCTTCATTGCAGGCGGCGACAGTGGCCTCGCCGTCTTCAATGCTCCGCGTGCAATTGATGATGACATCCGCGCCGCGCTCTGCCAGCCGAAGAGCGATGGATCGCCCGAGACCTGTAGCTGAGCCCGTTACGATTGCCTTGCGTCCCGCCAGATCCTTCTCGGCCATTCCCGTTTCCTCCATCCTGTTTTGACGCACTTGGCCCGTCTTGGCCGCTGGCGTCAATGAGAGAACGGGGCGGGCTCAGGCCTTGTGGTAGGGAAGGCCTGCTTCGAGGCTGGCGGCGCGGTAGAGCTGTTCTGCCAGCATGACCCGCACCAGGCGGTGAGGCCACGTTTGAACGCCAAAGGCCATAGTCTGCGGGACGGCCCGGCGCACCGCTTCGCCATAGCCTTCAGCGCCGCCAATCATGAAACATAGATCGGTCAGACCCTTATCACGCTCGGTGGAAAGAAAGCTGGAGAAGGCGGTGGATGTGTATTGCTCGCCAAATTCATCAAGGCGGATCGAGCGCGCACCAGATGGTATTTTGGAGAGAAGACGGTCAGCTTCCGCGTCGAGCCCGCCGGACGAGTCGACCTCTATGAGGTCAGCGCTGCGAAAGCCGAGCTGTCGCCCGGCCTTCCTGAAACGGTTGAGATAATCGTCGAAGAGGTCGCGCTCCGGCCCCTTCTTGATACGGCCGACGGCAATGATCGTGATACGCACCTTGCCCGGCGCTTATCAGGCGTGGCCGTGCGTGCTGCCGTCAGACCAGATCTTCTCGAGATTGTAGAAGCTGCGCACTTCCGGGCGGAAGAGGTGGACAATGATGTCGCCAATATCGAGCAGAACCCAGTCAGCATTCGGCATCCCCTCAACCTTGATGGGGCGGCCGGTCGCATCCTTCATGGTCTGCGCGAGGTGGTCTGCAATGGAAGCAACGTGACGGGCCGAACGACCTGACGCGATGACCATCACGTCGGCGAGGGAAGATTTTCCCTGAAGATCAATCGAGATGATGTCCTCGGCCTTATCGTCTTCGAGACTATTGATAACCGTGTCCGCGAGGGCGCGAATGTCATCGACATTGGCTTTGGCGGCCTTTAACGGCTGCGGGCTTGAAGAAGGCAGGGCGTAATCCTTTTTTCCGATTCCAGCCTCAATATAGCATGCGAGCCCCGGCGGCTCTAGCTTTTTTGCCTGTGCGTTCGCAGCTGCGTTGACGATGACGGATCAAAGGGGGCCTTGAGGTAAACCCAGGCTGGCGGCGCCTCGAATGGCAGCAAGGCGGCATCGCGCTCGGGAAGCCTGTTGGCGGCATAGCGTCTGGCGAATGGGGATCGAAGGGCGCGGGGTCCTGCATTCGGCCTCGAGACGACGCAAAGGGGCAGGGCCGCAGCGACGGTCTGCCAGTTCTTCCAGTCGTGAAAGTTCTGCAGGCTGTCGGCCCCCATCAGCCAGACGAAGTTTGCTCGCGGGCAATTGGCCGCAAAGCCGCGCACGACATCTGCCGTGTAACGCAGGCCCGCCCAGTGTTCGAAATCGCTGACAAACATGCGCGGGTGATGCCCGATAAGCTCGCGCACTGCATGAACCCGGTCATAGAAATCTGCGGGCTCGCTTTTCAGCGGATTTCCGCGCGCGGGCAGCCAGTACACCCAGTCGAGATGAAGCCGCTTCATGGCTGTTATCGCAACGTGCCGATGGCCTGAATGGGGCGGATCGAATGAGCCCCCGAAAAGGCCGATGCGCTGGTCGGTCTGTGACGGGGGCAGTGTGCGCACAGGCGGCAGGAATGGGACTGTGGAATTACTCACGCGGCGCGGCTATGGGCGCGTCTGGCCGTTACCGCGAACGACATATTTGAATGTCGTCAGCTGTTCGGCGCCGACGGGGCCGCGGGCATGAATGCGGCCTGTAGCGATGCCGATTTCCGCGCCCATTCCGAACTCACCGCCATCGGCGAACTGGGTCGACGCGTTGTGTAGAACGATCCCTGCATCGACCTCACGAAGGAAGCGTTCGGCCGTCGATGTGTTCTCGGTGATGATGCACTCGGTATGCCCGGTGCCATAGCGCGAGATATGGCCTAGCGCCTCGTCCAGCCCTTTCACAATCCGGACCGAGAGGATTGGCGCAAGATATTCCGTGCGCCAGTCTTCTTCCTTTGCGGGGGTCATGTCGGGCAGGATTTCGCGAGCAGCGGCATCGCCGCGCAGCTCGCAGCCGCCATCGCGAAGCGGCGCTGCAATTGCAGGAAGAAGCTGACTTGCGACCGTTTCATTGATCAGCAGGGTTTCCAGCGCGCCGCAGATACCTGTGCGCCTCAGCTTGGCATTGTAAACGATATTGATGGCCTTCTCCGCATCGGCATCGCCATCGACATAAGCGTGGCAGAGGCCTTCGAGGTGACCGATGACAGGGATGCGGGCCTCCTCCTGGACGCGGGCAACCAGACCCTTGCCGCCGCGAGGCACGACGACGTCGAGATTGCCGCCGAGACCCGTTAACATATGGCCGACGGCTTCGCGCTCACGCGTCGCGACAAGCTGGATGGCATCGGCGGGCAGGCCTGCGCCTTTCAGCCCGGAGCGCAGCGCCGTTGCGATCGCGAGCGCAGAATTGAGGCTTTCGCTGCCAGCGCGCAGGATCGCGGCATTGCCTGATCTGAGGCAGAGCGCCGATGCGTCAGCCGTCACATTCGGACGGGATTCGTAGATGATGCCGATCACGCCGAGGGGCGTGCGCACGCGTGAGATGTCGAGACCAGATGGCACGGTCCAGTTCGCAATGGTCTCGCCGACCGGGTCTGGAAGGCCGGCAATCTTGCGAACCGCATCTGCCGTGGCGCGCGTGCGCTCTGGCGTCAGCAGCAGCCTGTCGAGCATTGCATCGCTCAGGCCTTTTTCCTTGCCGGCCGCCATGTCGCGGGCATTGGCCTTCAGAATGTCCTCGGTGGACGTCTCCAGGGCATCAGCCATGGCCAGAAGGCCCCTACTGCGGTCCTCACCGCCAAGATGCGATAGCCTTGTCGAGGCGGCGCGTGCGCGCTGCCCCATTTCCAGCATCGTATCGGCAAGGCTGGTTTCGGAAGATTGCATGATGCGTGTCATGTCTGGCTGTTTGCCGGAAAGCAGCAGGGCGCGCAAGACGGGCTCCTGGCAGGCGACTTTGCCGCAGGCCTGCTCGGAGTGCTTCAGCCGCGCCAGAAGCGGGCTGTCATCAGGGTAAAGACGGAAACGAATTCAAGGCGGCCAAGCAGCATCGCGGTCAGGCAAACCCATTTTGCGGTCTCGGGTATGTTCTGGAACGTTCCCGATGGGCCGATCTCCGGGCCGAGCCCCGGGCCGACATTCGAGACGCTCGTCGCGGCACCCGAAATCGCAGAAAGCGCATCCATGCCGGTCATCGAGAGAAGGATCGCGGCGATGATGAAGGTCGCCATATAGAGAAAGACAAACACCATGACCGATTGCAGCGTGTCGGAAGAAACGACGCGCCCGGCATAGCGCACACGCACAATGCGGTTCGGGCGAACGATCTGGGCGGCATAGGCGGCGACAGCCTTGAAGCTGATCTCCAGCCTGAACATCTTGATGCCACACGCCGCAGACCCGGCGCACCCGCCGAGAAAAGTGGCCACCAGAAAGATCACAACCACCGGTTTGCCCCAGGTGTCATATGGCGCGGACGCATAGCCCGTTCCCGTCATGATCGAGATGATGTTGAACAGCGCCTGCCTGAAGCCATGGAAGACGTGGTCGAAAACGGGCGGGTCGACGACCGCCTCATGCCAGATGACGATGACGAGCGAAAAGAGGATCGCGACCCAGAAATAGAGCCTGGGCTGGGGGTCGCTGATGAAGGGGCGCCATCGCCCGTGCAGGATCGCCAGGGTCAGCAGGCTGAATGGCAGGCCGGCGACGAACATGAAGAAGGTCGCCGCATAGGCGGCCGGCGTATCGCTGAAATAGGCAAAGGAGGCGTCATGCGTTGAATATCCGCCCGCCGACATCGTGGTCATGGAATGGGCGATGGCATCGAAGGCCGTCATTCCGCACGCAGCATAGGTGATGGCGCAGACCACGGAGATGATCAGATAGACGATACCCGTCTGCGCCGTGATTTCAGTAATGCGCGGCAGGAATTTGCCGGACATATCGGAGCTTTCGATCTGGAAAAGTTGCATGCCGCCAACGCGCAGCATGGGCAGGATCACGATTGCGGTCACGATAATGCCGATGCCGCCAATCCATTGCAGGATGGCGCGCCAGAGAAGGATACCGCGCGGCGTGGAATCCAGCCCCGTCAACACGGTGGCGCCGGTTGTGGTCAGACCGGACACCGCCTCGAACATGGAATCGGTGAAGCTCATCCCGTAACTGATGAAGGGTATGGTCGCGATCAGGGGCAGAGCGATCCAGATCACCACGGTCAGCAGGAACGCCTCACGCGCTCCTGTCGAGGGAGGCGCGCCGCCCGACAGGACGGCGAGACCTGCGCCTATCAGAATGCTGACCGCTGCAGAAACCAGGAATATCGGCCATTGATCGGACCGGTCTGCGATGTCGAGCAGCGCTGACGGGATCATGGCGGCGCCGAGCAGGGCAACCATGATGCCTATGGCAAATATGACAGCTCGAATCTGCATCGCCGGGAGGCTTTAGCATCGATTGTGGGGCCGGGCCGCGATTTTCTTCATGACGGCAAGGCATTGTCCGGCGACCTGCGCAAGCTGTGCACAAATCGAGGTTGGCCTGTAAAAACTTCTGCGAGTTTTCCGACAAAAGTTAACAGCCGGTAAATGAATATTTTTCAACGATCTATCGCATAAGCCAGTAATTCGGACGGTAGTCTGTTCCATTTTATTCGGCTTATGTTCTTGTTCTGGACATATGTGGGTGCCGCGAATCACCAGCTCTCCCCATTGGTGCCCTGACGCTCCCATGCTATCCCAATTCATGCTTAGATTGTCCCAATTCCTGGGGTGATGGGTCCAAGGGAAACGTGGCTGGTGTTTGTCTCCTCCTATGAAACGGCGCTCGACGCGAAGGGGCGGGTCTCTGTGCCCGCCTCCTTCCGCGCAGCGCTTGGAGGGGGCTCGCGCATATTCGTCTGGCCGGCCATGGACGGGTCTGGCTGTCTTGAGGGCGGCGGAGACGAGTTGATGGCGGTCTACCGCCAGACGCTGGCGCGCATGGCCCCAACAGATCCGCATCGCCGCGCCTTCATGCATGCGATCTTTACGCGCTCCGCCGACCTTAAAATGGACGATACCGGCCGCATCACATTGCCAGCGAGCCTGCTTGAGGCGGCTGGCATTACCAAAAAGCTCGTCTTTGCGGGCGCGTTCGACCGGTTCCACATCTGGGAGCCGTCGCGCTTTCACGCCTTCGATGAAAAGATGTCCCAGACCGCGCTCGACAATCAGAGCGCTCTGGATGAGCCCTTTCAGAAGGCGCTGGAGGCCGGCAATCTCCCGGACGTTGCGACAAGCCGCGCGGGAGGTGGCTGATGGGTCACGTTCCGGTTCTTCTTGATGAGGTCGTGGAAGGTCTTCGCCCGCAGGCAGGCAACATTATCGTCGATGGCACGCTCGGCGGGGGCGGCTATACACGTGCAATCCTCGCGGCGGCGGACTGCCGCGTCATCGGCATCGACCGCGACGAGACAGCCATCGCGAGGGCAAATGCGTCCTCCGAATATGATGGGCGCCTTATCCCAGTCCTTGGGTGTTTCGGGGACATGGCGGCGCTCGTGGCTGCTGCGGGCCATGACCAGGTTGATGGCATTACCCTAGATCTCGGTGTCTCATCCTTTCAGATCGACGAGGCCGAACGCGGCTTTTCGTTCATGCGCGACGGACCGCTGGACATGCGGATGGGCAAGGAAGGACCATCGGCGGCTGATGTCGTCAATTCACTGCCGGAAAAGGCGCTTGCGGATATCATCTTCCGTCTCGGCGAAGAAAAGCAGTCGCGCCGCATCGCGCGGTCGATTTCTGCGCGCCGTCTTAAGGCTCCATTCACCACAACCCTCGATCTTGCAGCTCATATAGAAGATGCAATGGGCGGGCGCCGGGGCGCGCGGACGCATCCAGCGACCAGGTCATTTCAGGCGATCAGGATGTTCGTCAACGATGAATTGGGAGAGCTCGCAAGAGCTCTGGATGCCTGCGAGGCAGTGATGAGGCCAGGAGGCCGGCTCGCCATTGTGACTTTCCACTCGTTGGAGGACAGAATGGTCAAGCAGTTCTTGAAGGAGCGGGCTGGCCAGACGGGAGGTGGTTCACGCTACCTGCCTGCGCCAGAAGCCGGCCGTACGCCAAGTTTCGAACTCACCCAGAGAAAGCCGATCGAGCCATCGGAAACAGAGACGCGCGACAATCCACGCGCGCGCTCGGCCAAGCTTAGGCTGGCTGTGCGTACGGATGCGCCGGCCTGGGGCGAGCCCGTCGATACAGGGCTCAACCTGCCGGATCTTGCCAGCGTGGAGGCGTCATCATGAGCCGCCGCGCATTTCTGGTCGGGCTGGGCATCATGGCCCTCCTGATCTTCAGTCTCTACCGGGCCAAATACGGCGCGCGCGACAGCGCCGACCAGATCGCCGAGATCGAAGCCGAGATCGACGAAGCCGTAAGCGAGCGCATGATCCTGCTGGGTGAGCTAAGCCACCTGTCGCGGCAGGAATGGGTCGAGGAGTATGCCCGCAATCAGCTTGGCATGGTGCCGCCGCGCGCCGACCAGTTCATTCGTGAGCAGGATCTTCCCCATGTCCTCGGTCCCGTCGATGAGATGAATGTTGCAGGCCAGGATGGCGAGCCAGGCAGTGCTCGGCATGGGGGCGAGCGATGAGCGACCTGGCTATCGTATCAGAGGCTGAAAGATCGGCGCTTCGCGCACGGCTCGTCTCGCTTGCACTATGTGTCGGCTTCGCGGCTGTCACCATGAAGGCGGGACTCGTCGCGCTTGCCGGGCCATCAGGCCAGAGCGGGGTTGCGCAAGTCTTCGAAGAGCCTGTTCGCCGGGCCGACATCGTCGACCGCCACGGCGTACTTCTGGCAACATCCGTCAACGTCTATTCGCTCTTTGCTGATCCACGCGCCATCTGGGAGCCGCAAGTGGTTGCCGAAGGCATTGGAAGCGTCTTCCCGGACATGGATGTCGATGCGCTGACCGCGCGCCTCTCCGACAACAGCCGCGCTTTTGTCTGGATCAAGCGCGGGCTGACACCGCGCCAGTACAAGGCCGTCTTTGAGCTTAACCTCGAAGGCCTTGGCTTTCGCGAAGAAAACCGCCGCGTCTATCCGCGACGCTCGCTTGCAGGCCATGTGCTTGGCTATGCCGGGACGGACGGGCAGGGTCTGGCGGGCGTCGAGTATGCCCTCGATGAAAAGCTTGCCGCTGGCGGCGAGCCGCTTCGGCTGACCATCGATTCCAGTATTCAGCACATGCTGGAAACAGAGCTTTCTACCGCAGCGGTCGAGTACGAGATCGAAGGCGGCGCGGGGATTGTCCTCGATGCGCGCCGCGGTGAGGTGCTCGGTCTGGCGAGCTGGCCGCCAATCGATCCAAACCGCGCCCATACGCTTGCCGGCGATGACCCGTCGCGGACCAATCGCGCGGTCAATTCAGTGTATGAGCTTGGATCTGTCTTCAAGCCGATCACGGTGGCTGCCGGCATCGATACCGGCGCAATTCGTCCCTCCGACAATTTCGACGTCGAAGAGCCAATCGTCATCTCCGGCCGCAGGATTTCCGACTCTCACCGTATCCCCGGGCCGCTTTCCCCGTCGCAGATCGTCTCGGAAAGCTCGAATATCGGCACGGTGAAAGTCGCTCTGATGCTGGGGGCACGCCGCCAGCAGGATATCCTCCAGAACCTCGGCCTGTTTGATCGCTCCACGGTCGAGCTTGCCGGAAGCGCCGACCCGATTGTGCCGTCGCGGTTCGACGATATCCACGCAGCGACGGTCAGTTATGGCCACGGCATCGCCGTCTCCCCCGTCTCGTTCGCGGGCGCATTCGGCATGTTTGCTAATGGTGGGGAGGTGGTTGAGACGACCATCATCGCTGACCATGAAGGCGAGCGCGGCGTCCGCCGTGTCGTTTCCGCACCAACCGCCGCACTTGTCACGCAGATGCTGCGGGAAGCTGTGGTGGACGGGACGGGTGGGCAGGCGGAAGTCGCCGGATACCGTGTGGCCGGGAAGACCGGCACCGCCGAAAAACCGGTCGCGGGTGGCTATTCCGACAATGCCAATATCGCCTCCTTCGCGGCGGTCTTTCCCTCAGATCGTCCTGAATATGTCGTATTGATCGTGCTTGACTCGCCCAAGGCCGCTGTCGGCCGCGGACGCACAGCGGCCTGGAATGCCGCGCCAACCGCAGGCCGGGTCATCGACCGGATTGCCCCCTCGCTGGGTGTCGAGCCGAGATTTGATGATCCGGGTAGCTATGAGAGCCCGCTCGTACGCTCTGTGGCGGAGAGAAGGAATTCACTATGAACCTTGCTGCCCTGTTCCCCGGAAAGACTGTGCCCGCAACCCTTGAGGTGACGGGCCTTACCGCTGACAGCCGCAAGGTCGCGCCGGGCTTTGTCTTTGCTGCACTACAGGGCGTGGCGGCAGACGGGCGCAAATTCATTCCGCAGGCCATCGAAAAAGGCGCGGTCGCCATCATCGGTTATGACCTGCCTGATACCGGCAGTGCGGTCGCCATAGAGGTCGATGAACCACGCCTTGCGCTGGCACTGGCATCGGCAGCGTTCTATGCGCGCCAGCCGCAGCACGTCGTGGCCGTCACCGGCACGAACGGGAAAAGCTCGACCGTCGATTTCCTCCGCCAGATCTGGGAAAGCGCCGGCATCACGGCGGCGTCGATGGGGACGCTCGGCGCAATCGGGCCGCAAGGCCATATCGACCTTGGCCACACCACGCCGGACCCGGTTGCGATCCATGCGACGCTGGCAAAGCTTGCCGATCAGGGCGTCACCCATTGCGCGATGGAGGCCTCCTCGCACGGGCTCGTCCAGTATCGCCTAGATGCGGTGAAGCTGACGGCAGGCGCCTTCACCAACCTCACCCAGGACCATCTCGATTACCATGCGGATATGGATGACTACCGCGCCGCAAAGATGCGCCTCTTCACAGAGCTTCTGCCAGCCGGTTCGCCCGCCATCATCAATGCTGACAGTACTGAGCGCGCCGCCTTCGAGGCCAGTGCGAAAGGGCATGGTCTCAAGCCTGTCTCGGTCGGGTGGCGCGGAGACGATCTGAAGATTGCCGAGCTGATGCCGAAGGCGACGGGCCAGACCCTGTTCCTGAGATGGCGCGGCGAGGAGGTCGAGGTCGACCTGCCGCTGATCGGTGAGTTCCAGGCCCTTAACGCGCTGACCGCCGCAGGCCTCGCCCTGTCGCTGGGCGCGAGCCTCGATGGTGTCTGCAAAGGGCTTTCCGGGCTGAAGACCGTAAAGGGGCGCCTCGAATTTGTTGGCGAGACTGCTGAGGGCGCAGGCGTCTTCGTCGATTATGCGCACACGCCAGACGGGCTCGACACGCTTATCCGCGCAGCGCGTCCGCACACGGCTGGCCGCCTCTTCGTGATTTTCGGTTGCGGCGGCGACCGCGACCGCAAGAAACGCCCGTTGATGGGCGAGGTCGCCGTGAAGCAGGCCGATGTCGTCATCGTCACCGATGACAATCCACGCTCGGAAGACGCCGCAGAGATCCGCAAGGCGGTGCTGGCCGGGGCGAAAGGCGCCGAAGAGATCGGCGATCGCGGAGAGGCTATCCGCCGCGCCGTCTCCCAGCTTGAGGCAGGCGATACGCTGCTCATCGCTGGCAAGGGCCACGAAACCGGACAGATTGTCGGCGATACGGTGCATCCCTTTTCTGACCAGGACACCGCGCTTGCGGCCCTGAAGGGGCGTGCATCATGACGGCACGCCTCTGGACGTCAGATGAGATCGCGGCCGCGACTGGCGGATCAGCGAGCGCGCCGTTTGAGGCGGCCGGGGTCTCTATCGATACGCGCTCGCTCGCGCCCGGCGACATTTTCGTTGCGTTGAAGGATGTGCGCGACGGGCATGAGTTTGTCGCACGCGCGTTTGAAGCTGGCGCCAGCGCCGCGCTGGTCAGCCGCAAGGTCGAGGGCGTCTCGGGCCCGCTGCTCATCGTAAATGACGTCATGACGGCGCTGGAAGACTGGGGGCTTGCAGCAAGGAAGCGTGCCACCAAAGCCCGCCGGATCGCGGTGACGGGCTCTGTCGGCAAGACCAGCGTCAAGGAAATGATCGCCCGCATCTTTCGCGGGCAGGGGCCAGCACACTGGTCGGTAAAGAGCTTCAATAATCACTGGGGCGTCCCGCTGACGCTCGCGCGGATGCCTGCCGGCACACAGAATGCCGTCTTCGAAATCGGCATGTCGACGCCCGGCGAAATCGCGCCGCGCTCAAACATGGTCGCGCCGCATGTCAGCATCATCACGCGGATCGCCCCGGCCCACCTTGAGGGGCTTGGATCCATTGAGGGTGTGGCGCGGGAAAAGGCGGATATCGCGGCCGGGCTTGAGCCGGGCGGGGTCGTTGTCCTGCCCGCGCATGATGAGATGCTGCCTGCGCTGATCGCGCGCGTCAGAGAGCTTCAACCGAATGCCCGCTTTGCGTTCTTCGGCCCCAAAGATGCATGCAAACAGGCCGAACAAACCCATGGCGCCGCATCTGTTGCCATCGTGGACGCTTACAACACCGTCAAAGGTGCCAGCCAGATCGACGTGTCCCTCAATTCGGACACCCTAAGCGTCACCATCGACGCGGTTGGCCGTCACTGGGCGGATAATGTCGCCTGCGCCTCGCTGGCAGTCTCCCTCGCCGGGGGTATTGATATGCAGGGCGCCGCTGCCGACCTCTCCGGCTACGCACCTCCTCCGGGCCGGGGCACCGCCGAAATTCTCAAACTGCCAGATGGCGGACAATTCACGCTCATCGACGACGCCTACAATGCCAACCCTGCCTCCATGCGGGCGGCGCTCTCCGGGCTCGCTGCTCGCGACGGTGGCAGGCGTCTCGCAGCGCTCGGCGAAATGCTCGAAGTTGGTGAGACGTCGCAAAAAGAACACAACGCGCTCTCGAAACCTGTAATTGAGGCTGACGTAAGCGCAACCTTCCTTGCCGGGCGCGGAATGCAGGTGCTGCAGGCCTCTCTCGAATCACAGATAGAATCGCATTGGGCCGAGAAAGCTGACGGTCTGGACTCGGCGGTAAAAAACTCGCTGAAAGACGGTGATCTCCTCTTGATCAAAGGCTCGAATGCCTCCGGGATGGGCAAGCTCGCAGACAGGTTGCGCCAGTGGAGCAAGACCGCAGACGAGCAGGTGATGGATAGCGGCCCGGACAGGGCAGCAAGGGGTCGTGATGCTGTATGAGCTTCTGGCAGCGGATGACGGACTTTTCCGTCTTTTCAACTACACGACGTTTCGCACCGGCGGCGCGATTGTCACCGCCTTCCTCTTTTCGGTCCTGACCGGGGACTGGGTTATTGCCAAGCTTCGCCAGCGTCAGGGCAAGGGCCAGCCGATCCGCGATCTGTCGCTCGAGGCCCAGCTTGAAAAGCGCGGCACCCCCACAATGGGCGGTTTCCTGATCTGGATTGGTGTCCTCCTAGGGACCTTCCTCTGGGCCGACCTCAGCAATCCCTACATCTGGACCGTTCTCTTCGTGACGGTCGGCTTCGCCTTCCTCGGTTTCCTCGACGATTATGCGAAAGTGACCAAACAGACCGATGCAGGCGTCTCGGCGCAGGTCCGGCTCATGGTCGAGTTTCTTATCGCCGCCCTCGCCGGTGCTTTCATCATGGGGCTGCACGGCGCCAATACGCCGCTCGGCCATGCTGAATGGGGCCCGCTTAATGATGTGGCGCAGTATATCGCGTCACTGGCCCCTCAGACGTCGCTCGAGCCGAATGATCAGAGCTTCTCTGGTGGCGTCGCTGTTCCCTTCGTGAATGACTATTTCGTCCCGCTGGGCGGGTTCTTTATTATCTTTGCGATGGTCGTCATCGTTGGTTCGGCCAATGCGGTGAACTTCACCGACGGCCTGGATGGCCTTGCCATTGTGCCGGTAATCTTTGCGGGCGGGTCATATGCGCTGATCGCCTATCTGACCGGCAACATCATTTTCGCCGATTATCTCGGCATCCAGTACACGCCGGGCGCCGGTGAGATGGGCGTCCTGCTGGGGGCCATGCTTGGTGCCGGGATGGGCTTTCTCTGGTTCAATGCCTACCCGGCAACCGTCTTCATGGGGGACACAGGCTCGCTTGGACTTGGCGGCCTGATTGGCGTCGTCGCCGTTGCCGTAAAGCATGAGTTTGCGCTCGCCATTGTCGGCGGGCTCTTTGTCATTGAGGCGCTGTCGGTGATGATCCAGGTTGGCTGGTTCAAGATCACCAAGCGCCTCACCGGAACCGGCAAGCGCGTCTTCCTGATGGCGCCGCTCCATCACCACTTCCAGAAAGAGAACTGGCCGGAGACGAAAGTCGTCGTCCGTTTCTGGATCCTGTCGGTCCTCTTCGCCCTTGCGGGCCTTGCCACACTGAAGCTGAGGTAGCCCGCACCATATGATCGCCATTACCGAATATGCTGGAAGAGACGTTGCGGTGTACGGCCTTGGCCGGACAGGCCTCGCGGCTGCGCGCGCTCTGAAAGCCGGTAAGGCGAAAGTCCATGCCTGGGACGACAATGAGGCCTCGCGCGCAAAAGCAGAGGCCGAAGGCATTCCAATCTCTGATCTGAACAAGCGTGACTGGCAGAACTTTGCGGCGCTCGTCCTGTCACCCGGCATCCCCTTTACCCATCCCCAGCCGCATCGCCTGGTTCGTCTCGCGCAGATGACCAATGTGCCAGTTGTCGGCGATATGGAGCTTTTCGCCCGCGCGGTTCAGTCCCTGCCAGAGCGCAGCCGCCCGACAATTATCGGCATCACAGGCACCAACGGCAAATCGACGACGACGGCGCTGATCGGCCATATCCTGAAGGAATGCGGCCTCGATGTGCGGGTCGGCGGCAATATCGGCACAGGCGTGCTGGACCTTGCCCCACTTCACGCCAATGCCTGCTATGTGCTGGAGCTTTCCTCCTATCAGCTCGATCTCGTCAAAAGCCTGCACTGCGATGTGTCAGTGCTGCTCAACATGTCGCCGGACCATCTCGACCGTCATGGCGGCATGGAGGGCTATGTCGCCGCCAAGAAGCGCATCTTCCGCAATCAGGGGCGCGGCGACACAGCCGTCATCGCGGTCGATGACAAGTACACGCAGGCCATCGCGATGGACCTTGCCGGTCGCGGCGACATGCGTCTGGCGCGTGTGTCTTCTGAGTTTGCGCTCGGCCGCGGCATCAGTGCCATTGATGGAAAACTGTTCGACAGCCTTGCCAGCAATGCCGTTCGCGTCGGCGACCTTGGCGAGTCCGCGACGCTGCCGGGCCGCCATAACTGGCAGAATGCAGCCGCCGCCTATGCCACCTGCCGGGCGCTCGGCCTCGATCCGGGACGCATCTTTGCCGCTATCACAACCTTTCCCGGTCTCGCGCACCGTATGGAGCAGGTCGGCCAGATCGACGGCGTGCGCTTCGTCAACGACTCCAAGGCCACAAATGCGCAGGCGGCCGAGCAGGCCCTTCGCGCCTATCCCCGCGTCTACTGGATCGCAGGCGGGCAGGCCAAAGCTGGCGGTATCGATCCGCTCCTGCCGCTTATGGATCATGTTGCAAAAGCCTATCTGATCGGGGAGGCGGCTGACGACTTCGCGCGCTCGCTCGATGGCAAAGCCGACTATGAGGCGACCGGTACGCTGGAAAAGGCCGTGGGCAGAGCGCTTGAGGATGCAAAAGCGTCTGGCGAAGACAATCCCATCATCCTCCTGTCGCCTGCCTGTGCGAGCTTTGATCAATTCAAGGATTTCGAGGCGCGCGGGCAGTGTTTCCGTGAAGCCGTCGAGACGCTTGGCGGGGATGCGCTCCGTCCTGTCATGCGGGAATCGGCATGACGGTATCGGCTGGCAATACGCTTGTCCTGCCGCGGTCAGAGCGCTCAATCGTCACCGAATGGCGCCTAAGCGTGGATTGGCGCATTTTCGCGGCCTCTCTCACGCTTCTTGGTCTCGGTCTGATGCTGTCGCTTGCGGCGGGGCCGCCAGCGGCCGAACGGCTCGGCTTCGATGACCCGTATCATTTCGTAAAGCGTCACTGCGTCTATGCGGCAGGCGCTGCTGTTGTGCTCGTCGGCTCCAGCATGCTGACGCAGGTCTGGGTCCGCCGCGCCGCCGCGCTCATCTTTGCGGTTTCATTCCTGTTCCTGGCTGCCATTCTCGTCGTCGGGTATGAGGCAAAGGGCGCTGAGCGCTGGGTGAACATTGCCGGGTTCACGCTGCAGCCATCTGAATTCGTAAAGCCTGTTCTGATTGTGCTGACCGGCTGGCTTCTGGCCCAGCGGCGCCTGTTTCCGGGCGGACCCTGGGCGCTGATCGCGCTTGTCTTCTACGTTGTGGTGCTCGGCCTTCTGCTGCTTCAGCCGGACGTTGGCCAGTCGGCGCTCCTTACAGCAGCCTTCATCGCTACCTTTTTCATTTCAGGTCTGCCATGGCGCTGGGCGGCAGCGTTCTTCGCGGGCGGTGTCGCGCTGAGCGGTGCGCTTTACGGGCTGCTGCCGCATGTTCGCTACCGGGTGAACAGCTTCATCAACCCATCTGAGTACGACACCTTTCAGATCGACAAGGCCTCAGAAGCCATTGCGCGCGGCGGATTCCTTGGTGCTGGCCCGGGCGAGGGGACGGTAAAGTCCAGCCTGCCTGATGCGCATACCGACTTCATCTATGCCGTGCTCGGTGAGGAGTTTGGCTATGTGGCTGCCCTCCTGGTGATCGGGCTTTATGGCTATATCTGCTGGCGAGGTCTTCGGGCCGCGTCCCGTGTACTTGACCCTTATCCGCGCGCCGCTGCGGCTGGGCTCTTTACGCTTTTCGGGCTGCAGGCGGCCATCAATATTGCGGTCAATGTCAGCCTCATCCCGCCAAAGGGCATGACGCTTCCCTTTATCTCCTATGGTGGCTCCTCGATGATCGGGATTGCGCTGACGCTCGGTCTCGGCCTGGCCCTCATCAGGCGGCAAAGCGTGGCGGCATGGGGCCGGCATGACTGATAAACCTCTTGTCATCATCGCCGCTGGCGGAACGGGCGGGCATATGTTCCCTGCGGCCGCCTTTGCTGAAGAGATGCGGGCGCGCGGCTGGCAGGTCGGCCTGATCAGCGATGCGCGCGGGCTCTCCTATGCGGGCAGCTTTCCAGCCGACTGGAAGGAAGAAGTCGCTGCCGCCAGCCCGAACATCCGCAAGCCATGGACGCTGCCATCCGCTGTCCTGAAAATCTGGCGCGGCATCGGCCGTGCCAACAGTCTGATGAAGTCCAGAAAGCCCGCGCTCGTTGCTGGCTTCGGGGGCTATCCGGCCTTTCCGGCCCTTAGCGCTGCGCGCCGGTGCAAGGTGCCCATAATCGTCCATGAGCAAAACGCGGTTCTTGGCCGGGTAAACCGCCAGTTTGCGTCAAAGGCCGCGTTTGTCGCTTCAGGCTTCCCGCGTCTCGACAAGCTGCCCGCTGGCGTACGACATGAGCCAGTTGGCAACCCGGTCCGCGCGCCGATTGCGGTCATGCGCGACGCGCCATTCCCGCAGACCAGTGGCGACCTGAATATCTTCATCACCGGCGGCAGTCAGGGTGCCCGTATCCTCGGCCAGATCATCCCGCTCGCGATTGCGTTTCACACGCCAGCGCCGCTCCGCGCGCGCCTCAACATCGTCCAGCAGGTGCGCGAGGAACAGCTGGATGAGGTCCGCGCCATCTATGAAGAGGTCGGGCTTCGCCATGAGTTGCGGCCCTTCTTTGCAGACATGCCGGAACGCCTTGCCGCAGCGCACCTGATCATTGCGCGTTCTGGCGCGGGCACGGTCAGTGAGATCGCCGCCGTCGGGCGCCCGTCCATCCTCATCCCGCTCAAGATCGCGATGGATGATCACCAGGCCGCAAATGCCGAAGCCCTCGTCGATGTGGATGCCGCCGATGTGATCCTCGAGGACAATCTCTACCCGAACCTCCTTGGTGAGCTCATCAAGGTGCGGCTGGAGAATGGCGAAGAGCTGGAAACGCGCGCTGCTCGGGCGAGGGAAGCTGGCACCATCACCGCCGCGCAGGATCTTGCCAGTCTGGCTGAGAAGGCTGCGATAAGCTAGGCGGCTGGCCGGCAGGCGTGGGTCTTGTGCATTCTGGCCTGTTTCAACCAGCTCCAGCCAAAAGCCTCGTCGCTGTCGCCATTGGCGCGCAGCCTCTCCAGGCGCCCAAGGGCTTCCTCCAGCGTAGGCTGGTGATGGACTGGTATCCACCACATGACAAAATGCATGTCGCCCATCACCTCGAACCATTCCTTCCGGCGTTCATAGAATTTCTTGTGCACGGTTCCCCAGACGAACTGCTCCAGACTTTCAACGTCTGTCCACACGGTAAGATTTGAGACCTGTCGCGGGTCGCCCCCGACCTTGACCTCGGTATTTCCGGTGCCGGGTTCACCGGAGCCTTCCATCATCCAGACAAAGCCGGGCATCCGCCTGCCGAGCCCGTTCACGAAGTCGAGATTGTCCATGAAATCCTTCACACGCGGATCATCGGTCGGCGCCACAAGACGGCCGACATTGAGTTGGGCGAGATGCATTTCCATCGAGAAAACCTTCGGTTCGACCTGAACCGCTATCCTTCCCGAACTATTTCGTTTTGCAAGGAAAACCCGACCCGATTGCCCTTGAATCGCCGCGTCACAGCCATCTCAGCATGCGGGTGCTTGCCTAATCTGGTCTCCACACGCTACTGCGGAGACCTCCTTTCATGCCTTTCGAAGTCATATCCAGCATGCCCAACAAACCATCGCCATTCGATCTCGGTCCGGCCCATCTTGTCGGCATAGGCGGGATTGGCATGTCCGGTATCGCAGAGATCATGATCAATCTCGGCTACAAGGTTCAGGGCTCTGATGTGAAGGAAAGCGCCAATGTCGAACGCCTTCGGTCCAAGGGCGCGACCGTCCATATCGGGCACAAGCCACAGAATGTGATCGGAGCAGGGGCCGTCATTATTTCCTCCGCCATCAAGTCCGATAACCTCGAAGTTGTCGCCGCGCGCGAGTCCGGTATTCCGGTCGTTCGCCGCGCCGACATGCTGGCAGAGATCATCCGCCTCAAATGGACCGTTGCGGTTGCGGGCACGCACGGCAAGACGACAACGACGACCATGGTCGCCGCGCTTCTCGATGGCGCAGGCATCGACCCGACCGTCATCAATGGCGGCATCATCAATGCCTATGGCTCCAACGCCAAGGCGGGCAATGGCGACTGGATCGTGCTGGAGGCTGATGAAAGCGACGGCACCTTCACCAAGCTGCGCCCGACGATAGCGATCGTCACCAATATGGACCCTGAACATATGGAGCATTACGGCTCCATGCAGGCGCTGCGGGATGCCTTCGACACCTATGTAAAGAATATCCCCTTCTATGGGTTCGGCGTCCTCTGCACCGATCACCCGGAAGTCTCGTCCATGGTGGCGCGTGTCTCTGACCGGCGCATCCTGACCTATGGCTTCAACCGCCAGGCCGATGTGCGCGCGACCAATCTCGCCTCTGATCCGGACGGGGTGACCTTCGACGTCGTGCTTCGCGAGCGCCTCGGCATTGGCGTCTCGTCGATAGAGGGCGTGCGTCTGCCGATGGCAGGCGACCACAATGTCTCTAACGCGCTCGCAGCGATCTGCGTGGCGCTGGAGCTCGGCGCGACACCTGATCAGATCCGGCACAGCTTTGCCAATTTCGGCGGGGTGAAGCGGCGCTTCACGCCTGCCGGTGAGTGGAATGGCATCCGCATTATCGACGACTATGGTCATCACCCTGTGGAGATTAAGGCGGTCCTCAAGGCTGCCCGCGCCATGCAGGGCCAAAACCGCGTCATCGCCGTCGCCCAGCCGCATCGCTATTCGCGGCTGCGCGACCTCTTCAAGGATTTCTCCGGCTGCTTCCAGGATGCTGACATTGCCCTGATCGCACCGGTCTATGCGGCTGGCGAAGACCCGATTGAGGGCGCCAGCCACGAATCGCTTGTCCGTGCCATCAATGAGAATGGCCATGCAGACGCGCGCCCCATGGATGCGCTCGCCAGCCTGCCAGACACGATCCGCGAAATCGCCCGCCCCGGCGATCTCGTCGTCTGTCTCGGCGCTGGCGATATCACGACCCACGCAAATGCACTTGCCGGGAAGCTGGCCGAATAGATGGCAGACTGGCG
Source organism: Henriciella marina DSM 19595 (assembly GCF_000376805.1). NCBI lineage: Bacteria > Pseudomonadati > Pseudomonadota > Alphaproteobacteria > Hyphomonadales > Hyphomonadaceae > Henriciella > Henriciella marina. Next base: position 3,238,716 of record NZ_AQXT01000002.1, read on the forward strand.
CGACGACCTGCCCGAGGTACGTGGCAAGCTGCTCTTTGACCAGCCGCTTGCGCCCTACACCTGGTTCCGGGTTGGTGGACCCGCCGATGTCCTTTTCCTGCCAAAGGATGAGGATGACCTCGCCGACTTCCTGAAAGCGCTGCCTGAAGACGTGCCTCTTCACTTCATGGGTGTGGCGTCCAACTCGATCATTCGCGATGGAGGGATTGAGGGTGTCACGATCCGTCTCATGGGCGGCTATTGGGGCGGTATTGAGCCAACAGGCTCGCATTCTCTCTTTGCACGCGCGGGCGCTCTTGATCTTGCTGTCGCCAAGGCATCGGCAAAGCATGGCATTGCCGGGCTGACCTTCCTCTCTGGCATCCCCGGCTCAATCGGGGGCGCGGTGCGCACCAATGCCGGCTGTTATGGCCGAGAGCTGAAAGACGTCGCCAACCAGATTGAGGGCATCACAAGCTCAGGTGAGCGCGTCAGGTTCGAAGCCGAGATCGCCCAGTATGGCGACCCGAAGATCGACTTCTCCTACCGCCACACCAATTTTCCGGAAGATGTCATCGTGACCGGCATCCTGCTCACCGGGTCTGGTGATGGGGACCCCGACACGCTGCAGGCCGAGATCGCGGATCATCAGGCCCGGCGCGCAGAAACGCAGCCGATCAAGGACAAGACCGGCGGCTCTACCTTTGCCAATCCCGATCCGCCCGGCACGCCGGACCAGCGCTCCAGCTGGAAGCTGATTGATGCCGCGGGTTGTCGGGGCCTGCGGGTCGGCGGCGCGCAGGTTTCCGAGAAGCATTGCAACTTCCTGATCAATACAGGCGAGGCCAACGCGGCCGACATCGAAGCGCTTGGGGAACTGGTGCGCGCCCGCGTGCTGGATGTGACCGGCGTCGACCTCCGCTGGGAAATCCGCCGGATTGGCAGGATCCAGGTATCGGGCCAAACAGCGGGCGAGACCGGCTAGTCTTCCATTTCCTCATGCACCTGGCCCCAGGCAAGGATCGCAAAGAGGCCGGCACCGCCTATGATATTGCCAGCCAGCGCGGGCAGCAGGTTCACTCCCAGCAGCTTGAAAATGCCCTGCTCACCAGACAGCGCAACCATGAATAGCTCGGCAGACCCGACCACGACGTGCGCGAAATCACCCAGCGCGATGAGGTAGGTGAAGAACAGGATGACCCAGAACTCGCTGCCCTCCGAACTTGGCATCATCCAGACGAGCGCGGCGATCAGGAAACCTGCTGGCAGGGCACGCATGAAGGTTTCGCCTGCGCCCCAGTCGGCAACATGCAGGCTGAGCTCCAGCACGGCGGCGCCCACCTCCGGTGAGATGGCGCCTGAATAGAACCAGAAAACCGCTGCGAACAATGTACCCACCATGTTGGCAAGAAACACTGTGCTCCAGAGCCGCGTCGTGCCGAGGATCGTGCGCCGGCAAGGATCTGCCAATGTGGGAAGGACCGCCGTCACGGTGTTTTCGGTGAAGAGCTGCAGCCGTCCCAGCATCACGATGAGGAACCCGGCCGAATAGCCCAGATTCTCGACCAGTGGCCGCCAGTCTGTATCGGGAAGGGCGACCCGAAGCATCGCCTCCATCGCCAGAGACATGGAGATACCTAGCCCCGCGGCGATGCCAGACCACCAGATCGAGCTTTGCGGGCGCGACAGCTCAGAGCGACCTTCCTGTCGGATAATCTCGTAGACGATGCGCGATTTCAGGCGGGTCAAAGTTGCCGCCTGCTCGCGCTCCTCCTCGGTAATATGTTCTTCGTCTTTGTGCTCGGGAGGCTTGGCTTCGTCTACTGACATCCGGTTCGAACGCGTCAGGTCTCTCTATGTTCATTCACACCGACTGCAGTCGATCGGTTCAATTTGAAGGACTGCCTTAATTTCTCGGCTGCTACATGTTTGTTTCGGGCCGGGCCAAACGGGTCCTGTGCAGTCTGGAGAAGAGCATGAAACGCGTCGCTGTCGTCTATGGAGGCTGGTCATCCGAGCGTGAGGTCTCCCTCTCGTCTGGCCAGCAGATGCTGCGTGCGGCACAGGCGGCCGGATATGACGCTGTCGGTATCGACGCCAATCGCGATCTTGCGAGCCAGATCGCGGCTGAAAAGCCGGACGTCATCCTGAACGGACTTCACGGCCCCTGGGGCGAAGATGGCTGTGTTCAGGGCCTCTTTGAAATTCTCGGAATTCCCTACACCCATTCCGGCGTCACAGCCTCTGCGATCGCAATGGACAAACGCAAGTCCAAGGCGATCTACAGCCAAGCCGGACTCGATATCGCTGAAGACGTTGCGGTGAGCCGTGAAGAGGCCGCCCGCGCGCATCCGATCAAGCCGCCCTATGTGATCAAGCCGGTGAATGAAGGCTCCAGTTTTGGCGTAGTCTTCGTGCGCGAGGAAAATAACGGCCCCTCGCAGCTCCTCACCTCTGATGACTGGGCCTATGGCGACAATCTCATGGCCGAAGAATACATTCCGGGCCGCGAGCTGACCGTGGCCGTCCTCGGCGATCGGCCCCTCGCAGTGACAGAGATCACAACATTAAGAGAGTTTTACGATTTTGATGCAAAATATGCAGCTGGTGGATCGCGTCATGTGGTGCCCGCGGATGTTTCGGACGCTGTAATACAGGCAGCGCTGGACGCGGCGCTGACGGCGCATCAGGCTCTCGGTTGCCGGGGGGTGTCGCGGTCCGATTTTCGATTTGACGAGAAGAAGGACCGGCTCGTGATCCTGGAAACAAATACCCAGCCAGGCATGACACCCACCTCTCTCGTTCCCGAGCAGGCCGCTTTCACAGGCATGACATTCGAAGCGCTTGTGAGCTGGATGATCGAGGATGCTTCATGCCGAAGGTGAAGGGCAAAGCAGCACCGAAAGCGCCGCAGAGGCGAAGACGCGCGCCGCCGCCCCCGCCGCCGGTTGAGCCGACGCGCGCTGATACGTCCTCCATCGTCACCGGTCTCGTCATGGTCGTCGCCGTGATCGTCGCAGGCGCAGCCCTGCTTGGCGGCTCGATGTCCAAGGTCGGCACAGGTGTAGGCGATGCGCTTGACGACGTCGCTGGCGGGCTCGGTTTTGCCGTCCAGGATGTGCGCATTGTCGGTCTGCAACAGGATGCAAGACGGGCGCAGCTCGTCCAGCAGGTGTCCGAGGTGGAAACCGGCGACAATATGTTCCGCGCCAACCCGCATGAAATTCGCCGCCGCATCCTCTCCAGCGGGCAGGTCACGAGCGCGCAGGTCTATCGGCTCTGGCCAAACCAGATCCTGATCCATGCCTCGCCCGCACGTGCCGCTGCGGTCTGGCATGATGGCGAAGCCTGGCGGGTGATCGATGGCACCGGCCAGACCATGGAAGGCCTGTCGGCGCAGGACTATTCAGACCTCGTTCGCCTCTCCGGCGCCGAAGCGCCCGCAGGCGTTCCGGCGCTTCTCAGGTTTCTCGCCCGTGTCGATGATGTTGCCCAGCGCCTCTCCTATGCAGAGCGGGTGTCGCGCCGGCGCTGGGATATCCAGCTGCGTGACGGGCTGATGATCCGGTTGCCCGCAGACGCCAGCGTCCTGCGCGCCGCCGATGAACTGGAAACGCTGAACACAGCCGCACGTCTCACCGACCGGTCTCTAGCGCGGATTGATCTCCGCGTCCCCGGACGGACATTTCTCGAACCCCTTGAAGAACAGGGCGCCCCGGGCACCCCTGCAGAAAGCTGAATATGGCCAAGGCAGACCTACGCTTGAAACCTTCCCGCGCCGCCAAAGTCGGCCAGACCATCGCGTCGCTGGATATTGGCAGTTCCAAGATCACCTGCCTGATCGGGCGTTATGATCCTGAATCGCGCGCAGGCTTCTCCTTCCTCGGTGGCGGCCGCCAACAGGCACGCGGCTTCAAGGATGGGTCGGTGACCGACATGGAGGCACTGGAGCGATCCGTGCGCCTGGCTGTTGAAGATGCAGAGCGCCAGGCCGACGAGCGCATTGATTCGGTGACACTCGGTGTTACCGGCTCGCGCGTGACCTGCGAGTTCGTCGGCGCGCTGAATGATCTGGGCGGCCGCGAGGTGACGCTGAAGGATCTGAAGAAACTCCATTCTCAGGCGCTCGGCAAAGTCGACACGAAACAGCGTGAGATCCTGACCGCCCATCCGGTCATCTATCGCCTGGATGAGCAGGAAGGCATCTCCGATCCGATTGGCATGATCGGCCAGAAGTTCAGCGTGCTTCTTTCGGTGGTGACTGCGCCGCAGTCACTTGTCCGCAATCTCGTCGAGTGTGTGGGGCGCGCCCACCTCAATATTGAGCGGCTGATCCCATCTGCGCTGGCAAGCGGGGCAGGGACCCTGATTGATGACGAGATCGAAAATGGCGCGATCTGCATCGACATGGGCTCGGGCGTTACGACAGCCTGCGCCTTCGTGAACGGCGTGCCTGCCTGGCTCGGTGTCGTGCCAGCTGGCGGCGCGAACGTCACCGGCGATCTCGCCCAGGGCATTGGCACGACGTTCGCGGCCGCCGAGCGGATGAAAACGATCTATGGCCACGCAGACCTTTCCGGCACCGGCATGTCGGAGCGTGTCGAAGTCGCCCGCCTCGGCGATGATGGCCGCCTGACCGCCTGCCATATGACCCGAGGCGAGCTTGCTGGTCTCATCGCCCCGCGAATCGAAGAGACGTTCGAATACGCCGCGCGGATCATCGGCAAGAGCGAACTCGTCAAGATCATGCCGCGCCGAACCGTCCTTACCGGCGGTGGAAGCCTCATGCCGGGAGTGCGCGACGTTGCCTCGCGCGTTCTTGGTCAGCCGGTTCGTCTTGGAAAACCTGTCGATGTCGAGGCGCTCGGCGAAACCCATGCCAGCCCTGTCTTTTCCACCGCAGCAGGCCTGCTGTCCTACGAATCACGCGGGTTTACCGATGTGTCGACGTCCGCCCCGTCCTCGCTACAGGGCTCATCAGCGGCAAAGACTGGTACAGTAAACAGGTTCTTTCGATGGTTGACTGAAAATTTTTAACAGCCGGGCAGAATCCATTAACCCTCTCTTAGTCTGACACCTGCACTTTGTGCCCATGAACCCTCTCTAGGTAGATTGGCAAAGGCGGACTATTCATGACTCAGGAACTCAAGCCGCGGCTCGTCGTGTTCGGTGTAGGCGGGGCCGGCGGTAACGCAGTCGACAACATGATCGAGGCGAACCTTCAGGGGGTTGAGTTCGTCGTCGCAAACACGGATGCGCAGGCGCTCGAACGGTCGAAATGCGAAACACGTATTCAGCTCGGTCCCGACACAACTGCTGGACTAGGCGCAGGCGCCAAGCCGGAAGTTGGCGCTGCATCGGCTGAAGAATCGATCGAAGAAATCAACAAGTGCCTCGAAGGCGCGCACATGGTCTTCATCGCCGCCGGTCTCGGCGGCGGGACAGGCACAGGCGCGGCGCCCGTCATCGCGCGTGCTGCCCATGAGCGCGGCATCCTCACCGTTGGCGTCGTCACCAAGCCGTTCAGCTTTGAAGGCAATCGCCGGATGACCATCGCCGAAGATGGTCTGGCCGAGATGCGCAAGGCAATCGACACGATGATTGTCGTGCCGAACCAGAACCTCTTCCGGGTCGCAAATGAACGCACGACCTTTGCTGACGCGTTCCGCATGGCCGATGACGTTCTTTACTCAGGCGTCCGTGGCATCACCGATCTGATGGTCATGCCTGGCCTCATCAATCTCGACTTTGCTGATGTCCGCACAATCATGAAGGGCATGGGCGCTGCGATGATGGGCATGGGCGAAGCCGAAGGCGAAACCCGCGCCCTCGATGCCGCCCGCGCGGCCATCGACAATCCGCTTCTCGACGATGTCTCGATGAAGGGCGCTCGCGGCGTTCTGATCAGCATCACTGGCGGCTATGACATGACGCTGTTCGAAGTCGACGAAGCAGCGAACGAAATCCGCAAGCAGGTCGACGCTGACGCGCACATCATTCTCGGCTCGACCTTCGACCCCGAGCTGGAAGGCAAGCTGCGCGTCTCTGTCGTGGCTGCAGGTATCGATGCCGCACATGGTCTGTTCGCTGAAGAGACACCTGCCGCGCAGCCGGTCGCCAGAGCCGAACCAGAACCGCTGTCGGTTGAAGCTGAATCTGTCGAAGAGACCGAAGAGGTCATCGCCGAAGCAGAAGCTGCCGACGAGGTCGAAGTCGAGCGTCCGCGTGTCGTGATCAGCGACTTCGAGGAAGATGAAAGCCTCGAAGCCGATTCGCGCCCCGACTTTGCAGGCCGCAGCCTGCCTGCCTCTCACAAGGAACGCTCCGCCGGAGATGACCGCGTCAGCGCCGACCAGGTCTTTGGTCGCTCACGTTCGGGCAAATCTGAACGCTCCAGTGAAGGCAAAGCCGGCTTTGGCAATCTTTTCGGCTGGCCCAAGTCAGCCCAGAGCGCCAATGACACCGATGAAAGCCATGCGAAGGAAGAGATCGTCTCTTCGCGGGACGATTATCCAAACCCTGCACCTTTCGATGATGCGGACCTGGAAATTCCGGCCTTCCTGCGCCGGTCGGCAAACCGCTAGACCCGGGTTCTGCACCCTGAAATTATAGGTATTGAGGGCGCCCGAAAGGGCGCCCTTATCGTTTGTAATATTGCGACATATTCCTTGTTTTGAATCTTTGCGCCTGATCCCTTTTATAGGACCTTGAGAAATGGGGTCCTCATGAACCGCGTACAGTATCAGCAGACCATCAACTTTCCGGTTGTTTGTGCCGGCGTCGGCGTCCATAGCGGCGCCCGCGCGCGCATCGTCATGAAACCGGCTGCAGCTGGCTCGGGGATCCGCTTTCGCAGGACCGACATCAAAGGCTGCGAAGACATTATCGCCCGCGGTGATTTCGTCACTGAGGTTCAGCTTGGCACGACCCTGACGAATGATGCAGGCCAGTCCGTTGCGACGGTGGAGCATCTGCTTGCCGCCTGCGCAGGTGTTGGTGTCGACAACCTCCTGATCGAGATCGATGGGCCCGAAGTCCCCATCATGGACGGCTCCTCGGCTGTCTATTGTGAGCTTATGCTGGCCGCAGGTCTTCGCCAGCAACGCGCCTTCCGCCAGCGGATCCGCATTCTTGAAGAGGTCGAGATTACTGACGGTATCAAGACCGCCAGCCTCAGCCCGTCGCCTGACAATTACCTCTCGATCCATGCCAGGATCGAGTTTGAGAGCAAGGCAATCGGCACGCAGCAGATGTCACTTCGCATGCTGCCCGGCATGTTTGCGCGCGACATTGCGTTCGCCCGCACCTTCGGGTTTGCGCAGGATGTCGAGAAGCTGAAATCGATGGGGCTCGCCCGTGGAGGCTCTCTCGACAATGCCGTGGTTCTCGATGGCGATACAGTGGTCAATCCGGAAGGTCTGCGTTCAAGTGATGAGTTTGTACGCCACAAGATCCTCGACGCCGTTGGCGACCTGATGCTTGCCGGTGCGCCGATTGCGGGCGTTTACGAAGCACGCCAGCCCGGCCACGCGTTGAACAACAAGCTTGTTCGGGCACTTCTGGACAATCCGGAAGCCTGGTGCTGGGAAAGCGACGCCGACGCTGTTTCCGTTCAGCAGGCTGCTTCAGCCGCGGGCTAGACGGCTATCTGCGAAACTACATAAAACTGGAATTGTCTGACGATGCCGCCCTAGTCGGCGCGCGGCCTGAGCCCGTTGGAAACGGCAGGCTTCGCTGGCTTTGCAGGCTCGCTAGCCGTTTCGGAATCGGCAAGGGCGCGGATCATGTTCAGCACTGAAGAGCGAACCCGCTCATCCCGGATCCGGGTCAGGCCGCGAACACACTCGATCGTAAATCGCGACGAGGAATCGACGTCCCCATCATTGTCTTGATCCACCTCATTGAGGCCGTCGAAAAACCAGCCTGGAGAGACACCGAGACGCTCTGCCAGCAGGTAGAGCCGTCCAGCGCTGACACGGTTCGCGCCGGTCTCGTATTTCTGGATCTGCTGATAGGAAACACCCAGCGCTTCGCCGAGCTGGTCCTGCGTCAGTCCCGTCAATATGCGGCGGCGGCGAATGCGCTCACCCACAATTCTGTCCACGTCTGATGCTGTGAACTCTGCTGACTCTTGTGACATGACCAACTGCCTTCTCGGCCGCTTGCGCGAATCCCGCACTGGATATCAGAATCCCCTCTGAACCCCCTACATACACTACGACAACTAAAACTTCACCAACAATGTTCCTGTAGCCTATGTCTTTACAAGCTGGCCTCCAGCGGCAAAGTGCGGGGAGTTTGTTCAAAGACCGGAATTTGCAATGAAGCGCTCGCTTGTCAGCTCCCTTTCAGTCCTTGTCATTGCCATGGCGCTGGCGGGGTGCAACTCCTCTCGCCAGGCGCGTGAACTTGCCTATGTCGAGCGTCCGGTCGAAGCGCTTTACAATGCAGCCGCCGATGAACTCGACAGCCGGGACTATATCCGCGCGATTGAGCTCTTCAACGAAGTCGAGCGCCAGCACCCTTATTCGGAATGGGCGCGCCGCGCGACGATCATGTCGGCTTATGCCTCATTCCGGTCACGCCGTTATGAGGACGCGATCTCCACCGCCCAGCGTTATCTTTCGCTCAATCCAGCGGGCGACGCGGCCCCCTACGCCTATCACCTTATCGCGCTCAGCTATTTCCAGCAGATCGTCGATGTTGGCCGCGACCAGCGCACGACAGAGCTCGCGCGCGACGGTCTGAACGACGTCGTCCGCCGCTTCCCGAATACAGACTATGCCCGCGATGCGCAGATCAAACTCGACATGGTCAGCGACCAGCTCGCGGGCAAGGAAATGGAGATCGGCCGCTGGTATTTGCGCCGCAACCAGCACCTTGCCGCCGTCAACCGCTTCAAGAATGTGATCGACAATTACGACACCACGTCGCACACCCCAGAAGCGCTGCATCGGCTTGTCGAAGCCTATCTTTCGCTTGGCCTTCGCGGCGAAGCGGTCGCCGCAGCCTCCGTGCTTCAGTACAACTACCCTGAAAGCCAGTGGTATGAGGCGAGCTACGCCCTCATCGAAGGCGGCGGCGACGGTAGCTCACAGCAGGCGAGCAATGAGAGCTGGCTTGGACGCATTACGCCCTGGTAGGCGCTGCCGAGAACAGGCTTGTTCTCATTTTGTTCTAGTGTTATTCAGAGCGCATGATCACTGCGCTCTCGATTCGATCCTTCCTGCTCATCGAGCGTCTCGACATTGAGTCGGCCGATGGCTTCACCGCCCTGACCGGGGAAACCGGTGCGGGTAAATCCATCATTCTTGATGCCCTCGGCCTCGTGCTCGGCGCGAGTGCTTCGAAAAAGCTTGTGCGCAAGGGCGCCGATCAGGCGAGCATCCTGGCAGAGTTCGCGCTGGAGGCGGATAACCCCGTCTGGCCGATGCTCGAAGAGGCCGGGGTAGAGGCCTCTCCTGAGGAGACGCTGACCCTCAAGCGGATATTGTCCGCCAAGGGACCTGCGCGCGCCTTCGTGAATGATCAGCCCGTCAGCGCTGGTCTGCTCGCGCAGCTCGGTGAGCGGCTTGTCGAAATTCATGGCCAGCATTCTGCTTCGACGCTGATGAAGCCCTCCAATCACCGCACACTGCTCGACACCTATGCCGGCAATGAAAGCCTGCTGGAGGCCTGCGGCGTCTCATGGGACGAATATGAAGCCGTCCGGGATGCACGCGAAGCGCTGGAGGCGCAGCTTGCAGAAGCTGAGGAGGCGCATGCCTGGCTCGCCGAAACGGTAGAGGCGCTAGATGAGCTTGCCCCTGAGGCGGGCGAGTTTGACAGGCTCAGCGCAGAGCGCAGCATTCTGATGCAGTCGGAAAAGATCGCCGAGTCGGCGACCGAAGCTTTCGAGGCCTTTCAGGCTGGCGAGGTCGAAGCGATCCTCGGCCAGGCAAGCCGCGCGGCTGAGCGTATCCTGCGTATCGATGGCCTCGACGCCATGGAAAGCGATCTGTCAAAGGCTGCCCGCGCAGCCGCTGAAGCGCTCGACCGCGCCCTCATTGAGGCAGGGGAGGCCAGCGCTGCGCTGGAAGGGCTCGGGCTTGCCGCCGTCCACGATCCAGATGCGCTTGAGCGCGTCGAGCAGCGCATCGTTGCGCTGCGGTCTGCCGCCCGCAAATACAGCGTAGACGCCAATGAGCTGCCAGCCTTCTGGACCGAGACCCGCCAGAAACTTGAGCTTTGCGATGCCCCAGATGGCTCTTTGATGAAAGCCCGTTCAGATGAGCAGGCCGCGGCGGCGCGCTGGCGTACAGCCGCTGATCGCCTGACCAAGGCGCGCAAGGCCGCTGCCAAACGTCTCGAAACCTCGATTTCGACCGAACTGAAACCGCTCAAGCTTGAGCGCACCAAGGTGAAAGTCCGTTTCGACGACATCGCGGACACCCAGTCGGGCCGCATGGGCCGTGAGAAGGCAGAGTTCGAGGTCGAGACCAATCCCGGCGCAGGCTTTGGCCCGCTCCGCCAGATCGCGTCCGGCGGTGAGCTTGCGCGCTTCTCGCTGGCGCTCCAGTGCGTTCTGGCCGAGAGCACGCAGGTGCCGGTCCTGGTCTTTGACGAGGCGGACCAGGGCGTTGGCGGGGCTGTTGCCGCAGCCATTGGTGAGCGTCTTGCCCGACTTGCTGACAGCCGCCAGGTGTTCGCCATCACGCACAGTCCACAAGTTGCCGCATCCGCCTCGAACCAGTGGCTGGTCACAAAGGCAGGCGTGAAGGGCAACGGTCTTGGCGAAACCCATCTCACCGGTCTAGATGCCAGCGAACGGCATGAGGAAATCGCCCGCATGCTGTCCGGCAGCAAGGTGACCGAGGAGGCAAGGGCCGCAGCAACAAGGCTTCTTGAAGATGTATGAGTTCGCAGAAACCGCCAGAAGACCTTTCAGACGCTGAAGCCCGGCGCGAACTCGCCCGTCTCGCGACCGAAATAAAACTGGCGGACGCAGCCTATTACAAGGAAGATGATCCGCATCTGAGCGACGCCGACTATGACGCGCTACGCCAGCGCAATCTCGACGTCGAAGCCGCCTTCCCGCATCTCAAACGCAAGGACAGCCCGAGCGACCGGGTCGGCGTGGAAGTCTCTGAAGCCTTCAGCAAGATCACCCACGGCATTCCGATGCTGTCGTTGGACAATGCGTTTTCAGACGAAGATGTTGCCGAGTTCGCCGCCCGCATCCGCCGCTTCCTCGGGCTGGGTGCTGATGAGCCGCTCACCATAACCGCCGAGCCGAAGATCGATGGGCTTTCGCTCAACCTCACCTATGAGGACGGTGTGCTCATCCGGGCCGGTACGCGCGGCAATGGGCAGGTTGGCGAGGATGTAACCGTCAATGCGCGTACGATTGACGATATTCCAGACAAGCTCGCGGGCGAAGGCTGGCCGTCCCGTATCGAGATCCGCGGTGAGGTCTATATGGAGGGCGAGGCTTTCAAGGCGCTCAACGCGTCCCAGGAAGCGGCCGGCAAGAAAGTCTTCGCCAATCCGCGCAACGCTGCCGCTGGCAGTCTGCGTCAGCTCGATGTGGCCATCACGCGCGCCCGCCCCCTTCGCTTCTTTGCCTATGCCTGGGGCGAGGTCTCTGAAACCTTTGCCGAAACCCAGAGCGAAGCGGTCGCAAAGCTCCAGGAGTGGGGCTTTGTCACGAACGACCTCTTTAAATCACATGAGAGCGTTGAGGGATTGCTGGGCGCCTACGCCAACATGGCCGAGCGCCGCGCCATGCTTGGCTACGATATTGACGGCGTCGTCTACAAGGTCGACCGCCTCGACTGGCAGGAGAGGCTCGGCTTTGTCTCCCGCTTCCCGCGCTGGGCCATTGCCCATAAATTCCCGGCAGAGCGCGCCGTCACGAAACTTGAAGCCATCGAGATTCAGGTTGGCCGCACGGGCACGCTGACGCCTGTCGCGCGCCTGACGCCGGTCACGGTTGGCGGCGTCGTCGTCTCGAACGCGACGCTCCACAATGAAGATGAAATCGCCCGGCTGGATGTCCGCCCCGGCGATATGGTCGAGATACAGCGGGCCGGTGACGTCATTCCGCAGGTGCTCGGTGTGGTCGACCCTGACGAAGACCGCGCGCCGCCTTTCAGAATGCCTGAAACCTGCCCCGAATGCGGCTCTGCGGCTGTCCGGGAAATCGACGACAAGGGCGAGGAAGACGTCCGCCGCCGCTGTACGGGGGGGCTGACCTGCCCAGCCCAGGCGGTCGAACGGTTAAAGCACTTCGTCTCCCGCAAGGCCCTCGATATCGATGGCCTCGGCGCCAAACAGGTCGAGCTCTTCCAGTCGAAGGGCGTCATGAAAGGCCCGCAGGACATTTTCCGGCTGGCGACGCGGCTCGAGGATGAAGGCCTGCCACCCCTGAAAGATTGGGAAGGGTTCGGCGAGACCTCCGCCCGCAACCTCTATGACGCTATCGATCAACGCCGGAAGCCGCCTTTCCAGCGGTTCCTCAATGGTCTCGGTATCCGTCATGTCGGCGAGATCACCTCAGGGCTCCTCGCGCGCCATTATCTGAACTGGGAGAGCTTCTGGCAGGTGGTCGAGAAGGCCGCGGCAGGCGACGAGACGGCCGAAGCTGACCTTCTGTCGATTGATGGCATCGGCCAGACAGCAGTGACCAGCCTCAAGGATTTCGCCGCAGAAGCCCACAACCGCGAGATGCTGGAAAGCCTGCTCGCCGAGGTCGAGATCGAGCCCGCAGAGGCCGCTGCCAGCGATAGCGCCGTGTCCGGCAAGACGATCGTCTTTACCGGAACGCTGGAAAAGATGACCCGCGACGAAGCAAAGTCCCGGGCGACAGCGCTCGGCGCCAAGGTCTCAGGGTCAGTATCGGCCAAGACCGATATTCTCGTCGCTGGCCCGGGCGCAGGCTCGAAGCTGAAAAAGGCCGAAGAGCTTGGTGTGCGCGTCATCACGGAGGATGACTGGCTCGAACTCGCCGGCCTCTAGCCTGTTATTGGCCAAGCGGCGCACATTGCGCGTTCAGCCAGTCATGGACTTCGCCGTCCACCAGCGGGCCGATCCGGTCCAGCACCTGATTGTGGTAATCATTGACCCATGCAAGCTCTGCCGGGCTCAGCAGATCCAGATCGATCAAGTCACGCGACAGCGGGGCCCACGTCAAATTCTGGAAGCCGAGCATCTTGCGCTCGCCGCCTTCGATCTCGGCCGCTTCCGTCACATATTGCAAATTCTCTATGCGGATGCCGTACTGGCCTTCGCGGTAGAAACCCGGCTCATTGGAGACGATCATGCCGGGGCGCAACGCGACGCTGTTCCACGGCTTTGCGATCCGCTGCGGGCCCTCATGGACACCGAGATAGACACCGACGCCGTGCCCCGTGCCATGGTCATAGTCGAGACCGGCCTGCCAGAGCGGATGACGCGCCAGCGCATCAAGATGCGTGCCCGTCGTGCCAGTCGGAAAACGCACACTGGCGAGCGCAATATGGCCTTTCAGCACCAGCGTGTAATGGCGGCGCATATCGGCTGATGGCGTACCGATCGGCACGGTCCGGGTGACATCGGTCGTCCCGTCCAGATACTGCCCGCCGCTGTCGACGAGGTAGAGCGAGCCGCGCTCCAGCTTGCGGTTAGACGCCGAAGACACGCGGTAGTGGGGCAGGGCGCCGTTCGGGCCTGCACCGGAAATCGTCTCGAAGGAGAGATCGTTGAGATCGCCCAGTTGCTCGCGGAAGCTCTCAAGCTTCAGCGCGGCATCGATCTCCGTGACCTCGCCAGACTGCGCATCGGTGTCCAGCCAGTGCAGGAACCGCGTCAGGGCGGCGCCGTCTCGGGTATGGGCCGCTTCGGTCCCGGCGATCTCCGTTTCATTCTTGCAGGCCTTCGGCAGCAGGACAGGATCACGCTGGCGGACAATGCTCGCGCCAGCTTCCTCCAGCGCGCTGAAGAACCAGGCCGAGGCCAGAGCCGGATCGAGGCTGATCGTCTGGCCTTTCAGCTCGGCCATGGCAGGCTCAACCTCTTCCATGGGACGCAGGCGGACACGGTTGCCAAGATGCTGGCGAAGCGCGTCATTTGCCTTGCGCGCATCGAGGAACAGGTCGGCAGTGCCGTCGGCTTTCAGGATGGCGCGCGACAGCGGCAGCGGCGAACAGGCAACGTCCCCGCCGCGAATATTGAACGCCCAGGCAACCGAGGCAGGCGATGTAATGACGGCGGCATTTGCCCCGTCGGCTTTCAGCGCCGCAGCGATACGCTCGCGCTTGGCTTCTGCGTCTTCGCCTGCATGCTCGACCGCGTGCGGTGACACCGGGGCCACTGGCTCTTCAGGCCGGTCCTGCCAGGCCGCATCGATCGGATTGGTTTCGACAGCTTTCAGCTGGATACCCGCCTTGCGGGCGCTCTCTTCCAGCGTCGCCAGATCGTTTGGCGTCATGAGCTTTGGATCATAACCCAGCGTCTCGCCTTTCCGGGACTGGCCAGCAAGCCAGCCGAACGGGCCGGGGTCCGGCAGGCCTTCGATCTCAAGGAATTCGCGGTCCGTCTGGTCCTTGACCTGAAGCGTGTAGCGCCCGTCGGCAAAGATGACGGCCGTGTCCTGAAACACCATGGCGGCCCCGGCAGACCCGGTAAAACCGGTCGCCCAGGTCAGCCGGTCATTGCAGGCTGGCAGATACTCATTCTGGAACTCATCCTCATGCGGGATGTAGAAGCCGTCGAGGCCCTGCGCGCGCATTGCCTCGCGCAGAAGCGGCAGATGCTTGCGGCCAAGCTGTGGGCCGCCTTTTACGTCGAAATTCTGTCTCATGCGGCAAATCTAGTGCGGATGAGGCTCTAGCGGAAGGTGCCGCGTCAGGATGGCTTGCGAAACACCAGGCTCGACCAGCCATCCCGGCGCACACGCTTGACCAGCGCGAGGCCGCGGCCTGTATAGGCCTTGCGCACCAGCGGCTCCTGTGGGGTCAGCAGGCCGGACAGGATGATATGGCCGCCGGGCGCCGTCAGTCGTTCGATTTCTGGCGCAAGACCGACCAGAGGACGGAACAGGATGTTTGCGAAAACAAGGTCATAGGGCGCATCACTGCGGATGGTGGTATTCACACCGCCGCCGGTCTCAAACGTCTTGAACGCATTGGAGACATGGTTCTTTGCGGCGTTCTCATTCGCGACGAGCACACTGTCGGCGTCGATCTCGGTGCCCCAGGCGCGCTTTGAGCCGGTCTTGATCGCGGCGATGGCCAGCAGGCCGGAGCCCGTGCCGATATCCAGCACCTTTTCTGGACGTGCCTGCCGCAGGACACGCTCAAGACCGATAAGACAGCCGAGCGTCGTCCCGTGATGACCGGTACCAAAGGCGGGTCCCGCCTCGATCAGGATCGGCGTCTTGCCGGGGGCGGATTTCGCCAGCACATGGCTGCCCGCCACGATGAAGCGCCCGGCCTCGACAGGTGGCAGCCCTTCCAGCGACAGGGTCACCCAGTCACGGTCTTCAAGCGCCTCGACAACGGCATTGAGACTTGGCGAGACGTCTTCGATCATCGCCTTGCAAGCCTTGGCGTCGTCCTCTGTTTCGCAATAGGCATCGAGGCGCCAGGCATGGCGGCCATCTTCCTTTGCGTCGACGGCACCCGCAGGTGTCGGGTCGGTCCAGGCCAGGGCATCCCAGGCTGGCTGAATGGCCTCACGCGGGCCTTTTGCGGAAATCTGATACATGATGGCTCGCCCATAGCAGAGCATTGCAGAACCGGGTAGGGTCGCGCTCAGCAGACAGGGAGCGCGCGGCGCGATGAACAGACAGATGAAGACAATCTTGGCGGGCGCTGCGCTTTCTATGTGCGCCAACTTTAGCGCGGCGACTGCGCAGCAAACCGCGCCTGCGGATCCTGCCCAGACCGAGGCCGGCTGGCGCCTGATCGCCCCCGAAAACCTGATGCTGATCGAAACCGGCAAGGGCACGGTGGTGATCGAGCTCAACCCGTCTTTCGCGCCGAACCATGCAGAGCGTATGCGGGAGCTTGCCGCCTCCGGTGAATACGAAGGCGAGCATTTCTACCGGGTCATCGAGGGATTCGTTGCGCAGGGCGGCCTCTTCGACGACATGCAGATCCTGCGCTGGGGCCCCCTGAAGAACGAGAATGACCGGCCCTATGGCGGCGAAGGCTTCGTCCCACTCGGTAACGCCGATCTCTTCGCGCCAGAGGTCGGCCATATTGGCGGCTTCCCGGTCGGGCGGGATGAGGCGCTTGGCCAGGAATGGCTGCTTCATTGCCCGGGTGCGGTCGCGCTGGCGCGAAATAATGACCCTGACTCAGGCGGCACCGAGATTTACATTGTGCTTGATGCGCAGCGTTATCTCGACCGCAACCTGACCGTCTTTGGCCGGGTCATCGACGGCATGGAGCATGTGCAGGCGTTCAAGCGCGGCGACCGCGCCATCCAGAACGGCGTCATCCAGGCGCCCGAAACCGGCGAAGAAATCCGGAAGCTGACAATTGCCTCCGACCTGCCAGAAGACGAGCGCCCGGTCTGGCGCACGATGACGAGCGACGGCCAGCCCTTTGCCGATCACAAGACGGCGCTGCGGGTGCGCGAGGGCGACTTTTTCTATCGCAAGCCGCCCGAAGTCCTCGACATCTGCGGGTTCACCACGCCCGCTGAACCCGTGGTCGCTGCAGCGACGGCTGACTAGCCGACATCACCCGTTAGCGATGATAGCCATTCCACGGTGCTTCGCGGTCGAGGCTTAGCTCAGCGCCATAGGTGGGCGCAGGGGCTGGATAAGCGTCGTAATAAACGTCGCCTTCGGCGTAGTAGCCGTCATCGTAATAGGCCGACCCGCTATCTTCGTAGCCATAGGCTGAAGCCGCGCTGTCATAGGCGTACTCGCTGGTGACCGTGCCGGACGAATACCTGCTGGCGCTGCCCTGATAGTCGTACCCGCCTGAGTAATGGCCGTGGTCGTGGCCGACATGGCTGGTGTGCGTGCAAGCTGGCGGGGCCGTCCGCGTATAGGTTTGCGCATAGCGTCTCACCACAGGCCGCGTTGTGTAGGTGCGTACCGTTTGCCCGCAACAGCAACTTGTTACGCAGCCTGAACTGGTCGCTGTCTGTGTATTGTAGCTGTAGCTGTGTGCAGGCGCATTATAGGCATACCCATCGGCCGCCGCAGGAAGCACCACCATGGCCGCGAGGCCTGCCCCAATCAAAAGACCCGTGCGCATGTGATTTCCTCCAGCTGCAATATGTGTGGGTAAACAGATAGTTAACACGAAAGTAGCCAGCTGGCGCTCTGGTTCCCGGTCAGTTTAAATTTTGCGACCGGCCGGGTCTGTTCAGACAGGGCGAAATAGCGCTAAGGACGAGCCATGACTGGATCAATGAAACTCGCAATCGCCGGCATTGCAGGCCGGATGGGAAAACAGCTCGCAAGCGCCGCCATTGAGGCGGGCCATGAGCTGACGGGCGCCAGCGAAGCCCCCGGCAGTCCTGCACTTGGCAAGTCACTCGACAAGCTCATCCCCGGAGCGCCGTCCAGCATGAAGCCGGAGTCGGATGTCGCGGGAGCCGCCAAGGGCGCGGACGTCTGGATCGATTTTACCCGTCCGGCGGCAACGATTGACGCTCTGAAACATCTTCAGAAGGCAGGCGTCAAAGCCGTCATCATCGGCACGACCGGTTTCGATGCCGCCGAAGAAGAAGCGATTGGCGAAGCTGCCGGTAGCCTCGCCATCGTCAAGGCTGGAAACTACTCGCTGGGCGTCAACCTTCTCTGCGCGCTGACGAAACGCGCCGCCGAAAGCCTCGGCGATGACTGGGACATTGAAGTGCTGGAGACCCATCACCGGCGCAAGGTCGATGCGCCGTCTGGTACCGCCCTCATGCTGGGCGACGCCGCAGCCTCTGGTCGTGGGTCGGACCTGAAAACACTGAGGCAGCCACCCTATGACGGCCCTGGCGCCGAACGCGAGAGAGGCAAGATCGGTTTTTCCGTCCGCCGCTCTGGCGGGGTCATTGGCGAACATGAAGTGACCTTCGGCTCTGACAGGGAAGTCATCACGCTGGCCCATTCGGCGCTCGATCGCTCTGTCTTTGCCCATGGCGCGCTCGCGGCTGCACGCTGGGCACTTCGCCAGCCGCCCGGCCTCTATGACATGACCGACGTTCTGGGCCTCTGAAAAGCTTCCTCAGTCTTTGACGCTGGGGCAGAGATTGCCTTCCGCGAACGGAAGGGGGATTAGCTTGTCCCATCAGGCTCAATTCAGCACGTTCGGGAGGAATTCATGGCTGAAGCATATATTATCGACGCGGTACGTACGCCGCGGGGTATCGGCAAGGTTGGCAAGGGCTCGCTCGCCCATCTCCACCCCCAGCACCTCGCTTCGACCGTTCTCGGTGCAATCCGCGATCGCAACAAGCTCGACACCGCCACCGTCGACGATGTCATCTGGGGCACCAGCTCCCAGCGCGGCGCGCAAGGCGCTGACATGGGCCGCATGGCGGCTCTCGACGCAGGCTTCGACGTCAAGGCATCGGGCGTTACGCTCGACCGTTTCTGCGGCTCCGGCATCACCACCGTGTCGCTCGCTGCAGCGCAGATCATGTCCGGCATGGAAGACTGCGTTATCGCAGGCGGCTGCGAGATGATGAGCTACACGGCCTCCACTGCGGACCCGAAAAGCCCGCCAATGATGGACGCTGGCAACCTTCACCTTCGCGAGCTGCACCCACAGTCCCAGCAGGGCTGCTGCGCGGATGCCATCGCAACGCTCGAAGGCATCGACCGCGAAGCCGTCGATCAGCTCGCCGTCACCAGCCAGGTACGTGCAAAGCGCGCCATGGATGAAGGCCGTTTCGACAAGTCGGTGATCCCGGTGCACAACCGTGATGGCTCGCTTGCCCTCGACAAGGACGAATTCCCACGTCCGGGCACAACGATGGAGAGCCTCTCTGGCCTCAAGACCGTGTTCAACATGTTCTGGGATGTGCCGGTCGACGACAAGGGCCTGACCTATGGCAACATGATCGAGAAGAAGTATCCTCAGATCAAAGGCAATGTTCAGCACGTCCATCATGCCGGTAACTCTTCCGGTGTGGTCGATGGCGCAGCTGCCATTCTCGTCACCTCGAAAGAATATGCCGACAAGCATGGCCTCAAGCCTCGTGCCCGTATCGTCGCGACCTGCAATATGGGCGATGACCCGACGCTGATGCTCAACGCACCGGTCCCGGCTGCCAAGAAAGTCCTCGAGAAAGCCGGCATGACGACCGACGATATCGACGTCTATGAAATCAACGAAGCTTTCTCTGTCGTGGCAGAAAAGTTCATCCGCGATCTCAAGCTCGATCGGGAAAAAGTGAACATCAATGGCGGCGCCATGGCTCTCGGTCACCCGATTGGCGCAACCGGCTCCATCCTGATTGGCACCGCGCTTGACGAACTTGAGCGCTCCGGCGGCCGCTACGGCCTCGTCACAATGTGTGCGGCTGGCGGCATGGCCCCGGCCATCATCATCGAGCGCCTGGACGCCTGATAGGCCCCAGCTCGATCACACGAATATAGATGACCCCGTCCCGGACACATCCGGGGCGGGGTTTTCATTTGTTTGAAATTTGAACTGTTGGCTGAACCATAACCTCACACCTGTGTGCCATATCGGGCCGTAGCAAAATGACCCAGTAGAGGTCGCCGCTTCAGGAGTGATGTGACATGGCAAAGACGGTTCTGGTCATCGACGACGACCCCACGCAACGCAGGCTGATACAGGCGGCTGTCGAGAAAGCAGGCTTTGCCTGCCGGACGGCGCCAGACGGCGAAAGCGGCTTCACCACAGCGACCGAAGCGGGCGCCGACGTCATCCTGCTGGACCTGACAATGCCTGGCCTTTCAGGGATGGAAACGCTTGAGCGCCTTGCAGAGCGCATCCCGGATGTGCCCGTGGTCATGCTGACGGCAACGTCCGGCATCGACACAATCGTGACCGCCATGCGGGCAGGGGCGGTCGACTTTATCGTCAAGCCAGCCAATCCTGAGCGCGTCCTTGTCTCTATCCGCAACGCCCTGAAAATGTCGTCGCTGACCGGTGAGGTGAAACGCCTGACCCGCAAGACCGAAGGCGGTATGAGCTTCGAGGACATGATTGCGGCAGCCCCTGCCATGCGCCAGGTCGTCCGTCTCGGCCAGCGCGCGGCAAGCTCTGACATTCCGGTCCTTATCCTCGGTGAAAGCGGCGTTGGTAAGGAAGTTATCGCCCGCTGCATTCAGGGTGCGTCCGACCGCGCCGGTAAGCCATTCGTTACCGTCAACTGCGGCGCGATCCCCGAAAACCTCGTAGAGAGCATCCTCTTCGGCCATGAGAAAGGCGCGTTCACCGGCGCTGTCTCCAAATCGCTCGGTAAATTCGTGGAGGCCGATGGCGGAACGCTGTTTCTTGATGAGATCGGCGAACTGCCGCTCGACATGCAGGTCAAACTGCTGCGCGCGCTTCAGGAAGGCGAGGTCGATGCCGTCGGCTCACGCCGCCCGACCAAGGTCGATGTGCGCATCGTCTCGGCGACCAATCGTGACCTTGCCGAACAGGTAAAGGCCGGCAATTTCCGCGAAGACCTCTATTATAGGCTTAACGTTTTTCCGGTCGATGTGCCATCGCTCAGCCAGCGCCGCGAAGATATCCCGGCCCTCGTCACGCACTTCATCTCGCGCTTCAACGCGTCTGAAAACCGGGATGTGGAGACCGCGAGCGAAGAAACCCTGCAGATGCTCTGCGCTTTCGACTGGCCGGGCAATGTCCGCCAGCTGGAGAACGCCGTCTTTCGCGCCGTGATCCTTTGCGAGGGCACGGTTCTGCAGCCGCACGATTTCCCGCAGATTTCTGGCATCATGCCGGAAATGGTTGACCTGCCGCCTGTGCCTGCACGTGCTGCACCCGCCAATGACATGGCTGACGCCGGCAATGCCGACATGATGACGCCTGCACAGACAGGCCCGGTCGTGATCAAGAATGACGAGGGTGAGCTTCGTCCGCTCACCGACATCGAACGCGACATCATTGAATATGCGATCGACTTCTATCAGGGACATATGTCCGAAGTCAGCCGCCGCCTCGGCATCGGCCGCTCCACCCTATACCGCAAGATCCGTGAGTATGAGCTCGACGGCGAAGAACAAAAGGCCGGCTGAAGAAACACTGGCCAAGGCTTTCGGGTCGTCCATGTCCATTAGGCCCCAACTGGCCGCTATGGTGTCCTCGTACGTCATGGCGGCCTTTTTCTTTTCTCGCGCAGGCAGGCCGCAAGAAACGGGTGGAAGCGGCGCGCCGATCACGTCAAACTCTCCTCATGACTTCGACGCGACCTTCCCTTTCCGAACGCTCTGTCGCCTATGGCCGGATGGCTGACGCGCTCACCCACCTTGGCGAGACCTGGCGTGACTGGCCCGACCTTGCAGAGTGCGCCCGCGCCGTCGGCCTTTCGCCGCATCATTTCCAGCGGGAGTTCACGCGCTGGGCCGGGATCAGCCCCAAACAGTATCAGGCCGCGCTCGCCCATGCCGAAGCCGGTGACCTCCTCAGGCAGGGGGCAAGCCTGCTTGACGCCTCGCTGGAAACGGGTCTCTCAGGGCCGTCACGCCTTCATGATCTTTTCATCGCGCATGAGGGGCTGACACCCGGCGAGGCGAAATCCGGCGGCGATGGCGCTGATCTTGTCATGGGCGAGGCCGAGACCCCATTCGGCGCGGCCGTTCTGGTCATTTCACCGCGCGGCCTGTGCGGGATGGGCTTTGCCGATCATGACGCCGCCCACAAATCCGGCTTCGAGCATCCCGGCTATGGCAGGGATGCGGTCAAGCGCGACTTTGCGAGCCGCTATCCGAACGCCTCCATCCGCGCAGATGATGGCGAAGCAAAAACCTGGGCCCGGCGCATATTCGACAGCGATGAGCCCGTGCCTGTTGCGCTCTACGGCACGCCGTTCAGGCGCCAGATATGGCGGGCGCTTCTCGATATTCCGGCGGGCGAAACGCGCACCTATGGCGAGGTCGCCGCGGCTGCGGGCCAGCCAAAGGCCGCCCGCGCCGCAGGAACGGCGATCGGCGCGAATACGATATCGTGGCTCATTCCCTGCCATCGCGCCCTTGCGTCGGATGGGCGGTTACATAATTACCATTGGGGTGTGGCGCGCAAACGCGCCATGCTGACATTCGAGCGCGCGCACGCCGCCTGAGGGCTCAGCTGCCATTCGGTCGGCCTGGCGCCCAGCCAGTGGAAGAGACATGGGATATCTGACATTTTACGCGATGATGTTCGTCGCGCTGGGGCTGTGGGGGATATGGATCCTGATGAAGTGGCGTGAGCTGCCCACTTTCTCAAAGGCCGTCTATACGTCGATGCGCGAGAAGAATTTGCTGTCCGACCGCGTCTCGCAGGAAGACTTCAAGGAAATTTTCATCCGCACAGAGGCCCCGCTCGCGGCCAGCTATCGCTGGGGCGCAGCACTGGTCAGCCTGCTGGCCCTGCCGCTGCTGGTCATGGGCTTCAACAATCTCTGGGATTTGATGTGGCGTCTTGGCGGCGCCGTTCCCGGGCCGTTCGAGCGCGGTTACATGTTCAACGTCTTCATGACCTTCGTCTTCGTCATGGGCGTCATCGTCCTTTTCCTCTATGCCGTGACCTCACATTACTATCGCAATGCGCCGCCGTCCCTGAAATCGGAAATCCGGCGCCTTGAAGGAGACCGCGAATGAGCGTTGAATACCTGCACACCATGATCCGTATCAGCGATGTCGATGCGGCCCTGAAATTCTTCTGCGATGGTCTTGGCCTGAAAGAGCTTCGCCGGGTCGACAATGAAGGCGGCCGCTTCACCCTGGTTTTCCTGGCCTCGCCTGAGGACATTGCGCGCCATACGCCGGACGAAAACGAGACCGGCCTGCCGCCAGGCCTGCCGATGATCGAGCTCACCCATAACTGGGACCCTGAGCCCCTCGAAGGCGGCCGCAATTTTGGCCACCTCGCCTATAAGGTCGATGATATCTATGCCGCGACCGAGCGTTTCCAGAAGCTCGGCGTGACCATCAACCGTCCCCCGCGCGATGGCCGCATGTGTTTCGTCCGCTCGCCTGATGGTATTTCGGTGGAGCTTCTCCAGAAGGGCGATCCGCTTCCAGCCAAAGAACCGTGGGCCAGCGCCGAGAATATCGGGTCCTGGTAGCTAGCGAGCAGCTTAGATCTTCTCGAATACCGCAAGAATGGTGGTACCAGAGGCGCCGAAGCCCATGCAGCCTGTCTGTGTGACTTCGATAGTCGAGTGAAAACGATAACCCTGACTGTGTTTCGCTGACAGGCGACTTGCGAGCGCATCGAGCGCTCGGTTGGAAAATTCCTTGCCAATAGGCTCTACTAGGTACTGCATTCAGATCTCCAGCTGATTTGTGTCTTGTCCACCGTTTCCGGATTTGCATCGTCTGAGACGCTTCAAGGTAAAGCTGATGCCAGTCCAAAACCCTTTTTGGCGAAACGCCAGTTCTGAATATCTGGAACAGCTTGGCTCAAAAACGCAGCGGTTACCCACTGTGGTGGGGCGGACCGCCCGATAAGTGCGCAAAAAGCATATGACGATCTTCAACCAGTGCGGTTTTCGAGGCATTTTCAGTTCATCGACCCTCTTATCCAGTTCCGGTTTTCCGCCCAGTGCTCGGATCGTAGAGGGAACAAGCATGCACTCGGCAGCAATGTTATAGCTCCTGCCATCAATGACGATTTGTCGCGTTTCGATTGAGTTAATCATCTAGCCCCCGGTTATAGGATTCAGAATTTCAACCAGAAAGTCAAACTCTTTGTCGCAATGGACGGGCTGTGAAGCCACACTAAGTGAAGCTTCGTAAGCAGAGGGTAAGATGTCGAAATCGGAAGATCGCGAGCGTAACAGGTTCAGCGCGCGGCTGAGGCGGACGGCAAAAGTCGGCTCCAACCTTTCTGGCGCAGGCGTCGCCTTTGCGGCGAATCGTTTCCTTGGCGGCGATGAAGGCGATGAGCGCACCGCCCGCGCCCTCGCCGCCGCCCTTGGCAGGACCAAGGGCCCGCTCATGAAGGTCGCGCAGATCCTGTCGACCATTCCGGACCTTTTGCCGCCCGAATATGCCGATGAGCTCTCCCAGCTTCAGGCGCAGGCGCCGCCCATGGGCTGGGCGTTCGTCAAACGCCGCATGCGCGCAGAGCTTGGGCCAGACTGGCAGGAGAGGTTCACCGAGTTTGGCAAGGAAGCCGCCCACGCCGCCTCCCTCGGACAGGTTCACCGCGCCACGCTTCCTGATGGCCGCGAGGTTGCCTGCAAGCTGCAATATCCAGACATGTCGAGTGCCGTTGAAAGCGATGTCGGCCAGCTGAAAAGCCTGCTTGGCATGTTCCGGCGCTTTGATGGCTCCATCGACCCGGAAGAGATCGTCGAGGAGATTTCCGACCGCCTGCGCGAGGAGCTTGATTACAAGCGCGAGCGAAAGGCGATGAACCTCTACCGCGAGATGCTGGGTGAGAAAGATTTCGTCCACATCCCTGCGCCCGTCGATGAGCTCTCGACCGACCGTCTCCTCACCATGGAATGGGTCAACGGACAGCCACTGACCGCCTATGAAGGCGCCTCGCAGGAGGTTCGCAACGGCATCGCCAAACGCCTCTACTGGACATGGTGGCTGCCGATGACGCAATACGCTGTCATCCATGGCGACCCGCATCTTGGAAACTATCAGGTGACCAATGGCGGGGAGGGGCTCAACCTTCTCGACTTTGGATGTATCCGTATTTTCCCACCCAACTTCGTTGGCGGCGTTGTCGATCTCTACCGCGCCATCCGCGCCGATGATTTCGACGCTGCCTATGCCGCCTATGAGAAATGGGGCTTCAAGAACCTCAACAAGGACCTTGTCGAGGTGCTGAATATCTGGGCGCGCTTCATTTATGGGCCGCTGCTCGAAGACAGGGTGCGCAGCGTCGCCGATGGTGTCGCGCCGGGTGAGTATGGCCGCAAGCAGGCCTTTGAGGTCCGCAAGAAGCTCAAGGAAAAAGGCCCGGTGACGATCCCGCGTGAGTTCGTCTTCATGGACCGCGCGGCCATTGGTCTTGGCGCGGCCTATATCCGGCTCGGCGCCGAGATCAATTATCACGAGCTCTTCGAGGAAAGCCTTGAAGGCTTCAGCGAAGAGACCGTCGCAGCGCGTCAGGCTGAGGTGCTTTCCAAGGCGGGTCTTACAGTCTAGTCGGGGCGGATGGAGACCCGTCCTTACAATACTCCCGCCGCCTTGCAGAAAGAACCGTTCACGGCGGCTTTCTGGATTCTATGTGCGCCATTCCTGTTTCCGGTCCTCGGCGCGTTCCTGATCGGTATCGTCTGGCCGGGCTTTAATCAGGTGATAAACGGCTCTGACGGAACGGCCCGCAGCGTCGGGCTTCTCTGGGCTGCGCTGGCAGCCATTCATCTTGTCCATTTCGCGATACTCAGCATCTGGAGTGAGCGGATCGGAGCGGGCGCCTTTGCAGGCTCCATGCGGGCCTCGCAGAACTGGATCATCGCGGCCATCCTGCTTGGGCCGGTCATTCTCATCGTTCCGAACCTCGTCGCTGCCGCGCTTGCCGGTGGCGAGCAGGGTTGGGAATATTCGAGCGACGTCGATACCAGCTTCTTTGCCCCCGAAAACTGGGGCGTCTCCTATCTTGTTTTCGCGCTTGTTCTGGCGCCGATCCTCGAAGAGGTGACTTTTCGCGGCGTTGCACTTGGCGCCATGCTGGTTCGCGGCGTTCCGCCCTTCATGGCGGCAGCAATTTCGTCCGCGGCGTTCACCTTTCTTCATCTGCAGTACAGCATACCGGCGCTGCTGGTCGTCTTCGTGGCCGGGATGGGTTTTGCCTGGCTCCGCCTGAAGAGCGGGTCGATGCTTGTCCCGATCCTCGCGCACATTGCCGCGAATGGCATGATCACCTTTCTCGCAAGCCTTTCGCCTCCCGCTGGGTGAGGCCTTGTTGGAAGCGGCGGCTTGCGGCAAACCGCATATCGAAATGACAGACGATCTCGACCGTTCCCAGACATTCGATCTTCCCGAAGGCTACCAGCTCCTGCCATGGCACAGGGGCTTTGGCCGCCAGATCGGCCCGCTCTTCGAAAAGCGGGGCGAGGGAGGAATCACCCGTGCCTTCCGCGTTGAAGAGCACCACACCAATGGCATGATGAATGCCCATGGCGGGATGCTGATGACCTTTGCTGACATGGCGTGGGGCGCAGCGGTGGAAAGCGATGAGGATAGCTGGTGGGTGACCATCCGGCTTCTCTGCGATTTCCTTTCTGGGGCCAAGCATGGCGAGTTCGTTGAGGGCAAGGCGAGCATCATTGCCGAAGAGAACAATCTCTTCACTGTCGAAGGCCGCATCTGGACCGGAGAGCGGACGCTGCTGACCGGCAGCGGCATCTTCAAGGTCATCGAGCGGCGCGGATAGATCGGAACAGTTGATGAGTGACGGTAATTTGCCCCGTAAGGCCGCCACGGCGGATGACATGACGCTCGCCCACTACAATGGCGAGAAACCGCCTGCGCCGGACTGGTTCAACTGGGCGATCAGCCAGGAAGCCAGAGCCTCGACAGTCGATGTTGACGGCGCCTCCATCGCCTATCGAAGCTGGGGTGACCCGGCAAAGCCGGGCCTGTTGCTTGCGCATGGCAATGGCGCCCATGGCCGCTGGTGGGACTTCATCGCGCCTTTCCTTGCCGCCGATTATCATGTTGTTGCGCCGACCTTTTCCGGCATGGGCGAAAGCGATTGGCGTGACGCCTATACGTTTCCGGGCTTCAGCCGCGAACAGCATGCCGTCTGCGAAGACGCGGGTCTGTTTGCGCATGCGACGAAACCAATCCTCGTGTCCCATTCCTTTGGTGGCATCATTTCGCTTTTTACCACGATCGCCGAAGGCGGGGACAAATTTGGCGGCGCGGTGATCGTCGACAGCCATATCGAACCGCCCGGCGATGAACGGCCAAGACCGCCGCGTCGCGCCCGCGCCAACAGGATCTACCCGGACTTCAATTCTGCACTTGAGCGCTTCCGGCTTGCGCCGCCGCAGCCCTGCGACAACCACTATATCGTCGACTATATCGCCCGTCACAGTATCCGGGAAATGCCCGGTGAGGATGGCGAGCAGGGCTATTCCTGGAAGTTTGATCCTTTCATCTTCAACTCGCTGATGAGTGAGTGGAATGATATCGACCTGACGAGCCTCGATACGCGTTGCCCGATCGTCTTCATGCGGGGCGGCCTCTCTGACCTCGTGCCGGACAGGGTGGCGGACTATATGTGCTCGCTTCAGGACCCGCCGGTGCCAATGATCACGGTGCCGGAAGCCTATCACCATGTCATGCTCGACCAGCCGCTTGCTTTCGTGTCGGCAATTCGCGGCCTTCTGGCTGGCCAGTCAAAGCCTGATTTGGCGTTTGCAACCGCACTGAACCCACCCTAAACCCCCGCCCAATGATCGAGATCCTCCCAGAGACGCCCGCCTTGCACGCGGCGGCGATAGAAGACCTGTTCGACCGTACCTTCGGACCGGGCCACTTTGCCAAGACCGCAGAGCGGCTTCGCGAATATTCTACCTCCGTGCCGGGCGTGAACCGGGTTGCCGTCGTCGACGGAAATACCGTCATCGGCGTCTGCCGTGTCTGGCCGCTCAAGGTCGGGCCAAATGGCGACAGGGCGCTTTTCTATGGCCCGGTCGCGGTCTCGCCCGCCTGGCGGGGCTCAGAGCTTGGCCTGAAACTGACCGAAGCGGCGCTTGAGGCCGGGAAAGCGGCTGGCTGGCCGGCTGCCGTCCTGATTGGCGCGCCTGAGTATTTCGGGCGGATTGGCTTTGAAGTGACGCCGCGCGGGCGCCTCACCTTTCCGGGCCCGCAGGATCAGTCGCGCGTCATGGTGATGGACCTTGCCAGCGATGCCAGTCTGCTCGAAGGCCTCGTGACTGGGGCCTAGGTCTTGTCCTCATAAATTTTGTTGCGGAGGCAATTGGATGAGCAAGACATGCAAGGAAAGACGCGCAGGGCGGGCCGAGGCCCGTTCAAGCGGCTTGACGCGGCTTGGCGTCGCTCAGCCGGTTGAGGCGTCCCGCCCGTGCCACACCGGGCACCGGTCTTTTGCCCGCGTGCGGCGTTGCCGCCGCTTGAAAGGCCCCGGCCTTCCTGCGCAACGGCGCCTGGCCCGCAAACAAAACCCCGCCGCCCGCCGCGGCAAAATTTATGAGGACAGGACCTAGCCTTCCTCATTTCGATCATTGTCCATCCAGGCGCGCAGTTCGGACAGGGGGCCGATCAGATTTTCTGCCTCTCTGCGGCCCAGCGCTTCGCCTGTTCGCTTTAGAAGTGGTGCAGCTTTCTGAAGCCCCTCTTCGCGCGCCGTCCTGCCGCTATCTGTTAGAAAAACGCGCTTGGAGCGGC
Source organism: Henriciella marina DSM 19595 (assembly GCF_000376805.1). Classification (NCBI taxonomy): domain Bacteria; kingdom Pseudomonadati; phylum Pseudomonadota; class Alphaproteobacteria; order Hyphomonadales; family Hyphomonadaceae; genus Henriciella; species Henriciella marina. Next base: position 3,267,166 of record NZ_AQXT01000002.1, read on the forward strand.
CGTCTGTCTTGCTAGGCTCCACGCGGATGAATCCCTTCTGCTCAAGGCGCGCCAGTGTCGAGGTCATCGTTCCGCGTGTGACCTGGAAAGCTTCAGCGAGCTGGGCCGGGGTCTTGTCATCGCCCAGCCTGACGCAATGATTGAGGATGCTGAACTGCGCCTGCGTCAGCCCATGCGGGAGTATCTTCTCAAAGGCACTCGTCGACAGCTGCTGGATAATGCCGATTTCATTGAACAATCGAAAGAAGACGGCCTCATCGGGCAGGGCAGAGAGGTTGTCAGGTGGGGTATCAGACAAGGTGGGCGTTCAATCCTCTTCTCGGGGTCGCAATCACGTCAGGACCATACCCAACCCGGACCAGCATCTGTAGTCTTTTTCCCTCACCGATGAGGTCGTGAACCTCTTCATAGAGCGGCGTCATCTCCGGGTATTCCTGAAGGGACTGGCTCCATGGATGAATGCCAAGGCCGAGCTCGGTGGCCTTCAGGTTGAGACGGACATAGGCGCGCCCGGCGTCAATCTGGTCCCGGCGCGAAGTGTCGTCATTGGTTAGCCAGAGGAAGGCGCGCGCCGACATCGCCATACCTTCGTACATGGCAAGTCCCTGTTTGAAGCCTGCCGAAGTGGGGTCGGCAAGGCTTTCGCGGTTGACCATGCCAACGAGTTTGCCTGCTGCGATCATGGGGCCTTCAAGCTCGATACCGTCGGGGTTTTCGCGCACTTCCCGCGCGCCGATCCGCATGAGGTCAACCGATTCCTGGTTGGTATAGTCTGTCGTCACCTCCAGCTTGTGCGCCTGCCAGGTCAGCTCGCGCAGCTTCGCCGCAAGCGGTGTGTTTCCGGTAACCTCAATCTTCTGTCCATAGACGGTGCCCGTTTGCACCAGCGCGGCGAGCTTGTCGGGCTCGACATCTTTAGGCGCATAGACCTCCTTGTTGGAGCGTCTTTTAAGCACCTGGGTAAAGAGCGGGTCAGGGTCTGCCTGTCCCGGGAGGAAACGGACATGGGCAATCGGCGCGCTGGCGAGCGAGGACATGTTGCTGCCTTCGGGAAAGAGATCGAGTTCGGTGCCGTATCCTTCCTCGGCGGCGGCAAGGCGAAGAAGTTCGAGGAAAGCGCCGCACCCGATCGTGATTTGGCGGTCGAAGGGATCCGTCGCCGGGAGCTTTCGATCTGGGTCAGGGTAGAAGGTGAGCGCATCATCGCCGACCAGCTCGACCTTCCAGGGCTGGAGGTTATGAGGATTGGGCGCGAGCAGCGCGTAGGAAAGCGCGCGCTTGCGAAAATCATCATAGCGACCGGCCTCTCGCCAGGGCCTACGTGCCTCGGTGGACGGCCCATTTGACAGCACGAAGCCTCCGGCGCTTCCCGCGGCAAGGACGGTTCCGCCCCCAATTAGCATGAGAACATTGCGGCGCGTCACCATCTAAGCCTCCATTGGTTTGATGCCATACTTTAATAGTATGATACCAAACTAGTCAAGGAGATGGGCTCGCCTTCAGGAAGCTCAGGACGTCTCGGCGCGTTTCACCTGTGGGACCTCGTCGATGCCATCGACATCCTGCAGGGCGCGGATCTGCTCCGTATTGGCGCCTTTTGCCACAATGCTGAAAGAGGCATTGGTCTCGAGGATGACCCATTGGACCTGATCAGGATCGACGAGGCCCTTCTGGCGGATGGCCGACATCACTTCACGTTTGGTCACGCGCTCGCGCCGCATGGCCTTTTCGCGGAACTCGCCATTGTCGAGCAGGACAACGGGCTCTGCCTTGACCAGTTTCGAGATCAGCTTGCTGTGCAGGACTGACTTGGTGAGCAGCCATTGCAGCACGAGAAGCATCACGATGGCCGCGACGGATTCGATGACGGTCACCCCTTTGAGGACAATGCCGGAGCCGACGAGCGAGCCGATCGCCACTGTCACGATCCAGTCGAAATTGTTCATCTGCGACGTCGCGCGCTTGCCCGAAAGCCGTATGACGAAAACGATGGTGATATACATGATGGGCGCGGAGATGAGGACGCGAACAAAATCGCTTTCCTGGTCCAGCAGAATTGGGTCCATGGGCGGCTCCGATAGCTTGTTATGATAATCGTGAATGATCGGATGGCGGGGGCGTTCCCGGAGGCCTTGTTATTTCAGGCCTGAAAAAGGGCAGAACCTAACCGCCATTGACTTCCATCAATAATTCAATAATCGTCGAAATATGGAAAAGACAAATGCCATTCTCGCCTTCTCGGCGCTGGCCCAGGAGGGGCGGCTTGATGTGTTCAGGCTGCTGGTGAAGGCCGGGCCTGAGGGGCTTGCCGCCGGTGTCATCGCTGAGAGGACGGGCCGAGCGGCGAATACAATGTCGGCGCAGCTCAACCTCCTGTCCCAGGCGGGCCTCATCGAGAGCCGCCGCGATGGCCGGTCGATCATCTATTCGGCCTGTTTCGGTCAGGTGAGCGACCTCATCGTTTTTCTGATGGAAGACTGCTGCGCGGGCGAGGCCTGCGTGGCGAGCAATGTCCAGGCGGCCGCCGAACGCGCGCTCTGCTGCGCACCTGCGGATGCCTCTAACTCAAGGAAATCTCTGCAATGAAACGCCTTCATGTTCATGTCGCTGTCGATGACATCGCCCGCGCGGCCAAATTCTACGAAACGATGTTTGCTGCGCCGCCGAGCGTGCTGAAACCCGATTACGCCAAATGGATGCTGGACGATCCGCGCGTCAATTTCGCGATCAGCGCGCGCGGCGCAAAGGCCGGGGTTGAGCATCTTGGCATTCAGGTCGAGGACGCCGGTGAGCTCGCCGACGTCTATGCCCGTATGGAAGCGGCCGATGCGCCTGTGCTGGAGGAAGGCGAGACCGTTTGCTGTTATGCGCGCTCGGAGAAAAGCTGGGTCACCGACCCGGCGGGCGTCGCTTGGGAAGTGTTCCGCACCGATGGTGAGGCGGCAGAGTATGGCGGCGGCGCTGTCGCAGATAGCGGGCGGCTTGCCATGACGCCGACCGGGCGCCCCGACAGCACAAGTTGCACGCCAGAGCCTGCGGCCCAGAAACAAGCCTGTTGCTGAGGGCTTTGAGGCATGGGCAATTTTGAACGATATCTCTCCGTCTGGGTGGCGCTCGCCATCGCGGCGGGGATCGGTCTGGGGCAGGTCTTGCCCGGCGTCTTTGGCGCGCTTGCGGGCTTTGAATACGCCAATGTGAACTTTGCGGTCGCCATCCTGATCTGGGCGATGGTCTGGCCGATGATGATCGGGGTGGACTTCTCCTCGCTCGCCCGGGTGGGGGAGAAGCCGACAGGGCTCCTCATTACGCTTGTGGTCAACTGGCTCATCAAGCCTTTTACCATGGCGGCGCTGGGGGTGGTCTTTTTCCGTTATGTCTTTGCCGGGCTGATCCCCGAAGCGGATGCTGAAGGCTATATCGCAGGGCTCATCCTGCTCGGCGCGGCGCCCTGTACGGCGATGGTCTTCATCTGGTCACAGCTGACGCGCGGCGACCCGAACTATACCCTCGTCCAGGTCAGCGTAAATGACGCGATCATGGTCGTCGCGTTCGCGCCCATCGTGGCGCTGCTGCTGGGCATGACCGACATCATCGTGCCGTGGGAGACGCTGCTCCTCTCGGTCGGGCTCTATGTCGTCGTGCCGCTGGTCGCGGGGATCGGCGTGCGCCAGATGCTGAAGGCGCGGGGCGGTGACGTGGCCGTCGATGGCTTCATCGAGCGGGTAAAGCCTGCCTCGGTGCTCGGCCTCCTGCTGACCGTGGTCCTTCTCTTCGGGTTTCAGGGGGAGGTGATCCTCTCACAGCCGCTCATCATCGCGCTGATTGCCGTGCCGATCCTGATCCAGTCCTATGGCATGTTCGCGGTCGCCTATGGCGCGGCCTATGCCTTGAAAGTCCCGCACAATGTCGCCGCGCCCTGTGCGCTGATCGGGACATCGAACTTCTTTGAGCTGGCGGTTGCTGTGGCGATCTCTCTCTTCGGGCTCAATTCCGGTGCGGCGCTCGCGACCGTTGTTGGCGTGCTGGTGGAAGTGCCGGTGATGCTGTCTCTGGTGGCGTTTGCGAACCGGACGCGGGGGGCGTTTGTGGAGGGTGAAACTGTCGCTGGCGAGGGGCGGGTGAGGGCTTCGGCGGAGACAAAGTGAGGCCGTGTGTATCGGCTACCGGGCCAGCCAGCCATCGACCCAGTTATCGAGATCCTCCCAGTCGGTGTATTCCTTGTCCTTTCCGATTTCGGCATCCGGATCCTTCGCCGAAATGATCCTTTTCATGATCAGGCGCGTGAAAAGATCGTACGTCGAAGGCAGATAGGCGCCCGCTACATGCCTGGTCGCTTCGGGTCTCCACCCCGTGGCTGCGCTGAAATCGCCGAGGATATTGTCGAGATTTCTCCAGTCGTCGGCTTCATGACCGGCCGCCGCCAGTGACACCGAGATGAACCGCGAGGATCTGGCCGCGAGCTTGTCCGCATGGGCCGAAGCGAATTCGATCAAAGCCTTCGGATAGTGGCCGACATGGATCGGCGCGGCGAGCATGACAGCGTCGAAGCGGTCTATTTCAATGCCGCCAGCGTCCTTGAGCGCGAGCAATTCCACACTATGCCCGGCATCAACGGCCCTGTCTGCCACGTGCCGCGCGATTTTCCGGGTCTGACCTTCCTTCGTGGCATAGCCGATGAGAAGTTTCATGTCTCGAAGTCCTTCCTGTCCGAAGCCGGGATGAGCTGCCCGCCAAGCTAACTTGATGGCAGAATGGCCGACATCCGGAAAACTACGCAGCGGAGGGGAGGGGCTTTGTGGAGAGCGAGGGGAGCGCGATTGATGCCGCCCAGCAGGTGCGGCCGCAGGCTCCGGTTTTCGGAGTGCGGCGAGAGGATTTGAGGGGGCGGGGCCGGGTTATGGCGGCTGGAGCGGGGTGTATGGGGCGTGTGCCATAGTTGCAGGCAGGGTCCAGCAGGGGTGCCCCGGCAGTTCAATGCGCGTGCAGGCTGCGACGACGGCATAAGACGGCTCCAGCGCGAGGGCCGCGCGCGTCCATGGGGCGGGGTCAAAGCCTTCCGGCAGGGCGCCGCGCTGGTGCCGCTCGGCCTCGGTAAGCTCCCAGGCAGACACCCAGATGACGCCATCCTCGCGCAGGTGCCAGTTCACCCAGCCTCGGCCGTCTGCCTGCGCCTCATGGAAGGTGTCGTCGAGACGGCGAAGATAATGAAACAGCGTCCGCCAGTGCCGCACCGGCACCCGCATCAGACAGCTCCATATGATCGCCCAGGTCAGCTCCATCGGTGAGGGTTATAGACGGGGGCGTGGGGAGGGGGATGGAATGGTGGACTACTTAGCCTTTGAGCGCCGTTCCATGTCCGTTTCTTGGAGCAGAGCCGTGGAAGGGATCCCTAGAGCGCGCATTCTTGTCGCCGAAGAGGCGCTTGTAAGTAATCGCTTGATGATATGGTCGTAGCGACCAACAAGATTAGAAGTATCATCGTCCAAATGCCGAAACGTTTGTACGTCGGTACAAAAAGAAAAGGATTTCTGCCACCCAAACAGTCTCCTTCCTAAGTTGTCCAGCGTTGCGCTTCTAGATTTACGTGGGTCAAAATTTGGATCGCCTTTGACCAGTGCGTCGATTGCTTTGCGAGATGAATTCAACGTGTCGCGCACTTCTGATTTAATGCGATCAACTGAAGCCTTGCTTGGAACGCATCGATTGGGCTGAATTGTGCATCCCAAAAGGTTGAAAGAATCGGTACAAACTCCGCGACGGGCCTTTGTAGACCCCTTCACGGGTGGGTACAGTTCGAAGTCCCACTTTCCGAGTTCGGTCTCGGCAAAATGGACGGCTGCATCCAACGTTTGATCAGTTTCGCCGATAAGAAATAGGTCGTCGATATATCGTACGGCCGTCACTTTACGATCGTTCAGTTCATGGTCGAAGTCATGCAGTAGTATGTTTCCGGCTAGGGCCGAAAGTGAGGAACCTTGAGCGACGCCAATGCCGCCTTCTGGAAATAGGGAAGCATACGTGTCTAGCTCGTCCTTGTTCGCCAGGTTCACTTCTAAAGCAGATGCAAACAGGCTACTTAAAGCGTCATCCCGGGTCTGGTCGCGGACAATTTTTACAACGTTCTCAGTCGGTATATTTGTAAAAAATGCTTTTATATCAGATTGATAGAATACCTTACCACCATCGGCCATTGCGGCGAGTACAAGTCTAATCGCAGGCTGAACTCCTCCGTACGGCTTCATTAGTCCACCCACACCGAATTTTGAACAATTGATGTCGTTTAGCGTGCCAAGCCGAACATCACGCTTTGGCAAGTACTTCGAATTGGGATTGGATGGATCTTCGACTGCCCGTGGCTGCAGAACTTGGAGTATCGCTCTTTGAACTACCCTGTTGGTCATCGTCCCAATCGCAATCGGGCGAGGGTCCTTGCCCGCAGCGATCCTGGATTTTTTGTCCTTCAGTACTCCTTGTACCGCGTCAAATTCGAAGCGGTGTTGACGGAGTTGCGTTTGAATTCTTTTTAAGTGCCGATGGCTTTGGTGCTCAAACTCGGAGGCTTGGCCTCGAATCTGACCGTTCTTGGACTGAAGTGCACTGCGACGTACATGGCGCCAAGCCGAATGGAGGTTTTCAGTTTTGCGAACATCATCGAATAATGTCGTCACTTTAGTCTCCGCTCGGGCCCTTCGTTCATACAATCCCGACCGTTGACGGGGGACCATCCACTGCGCACGATCTTGTCGTGCCAACAGACAACTCAGCCGCCGAAGCAACTTCGATGATACCGCCTAGGCCCTCGCGCCTTGCCGATTGCTCATGCG